>CALJRW010000036.1 GCA_937976335.1 uncultured bacterium
TTGTGAGGAGAGTTAGTATTAGAATTTATAAGTATATAGTCACCGATTTTGAGTTTTTCCTAAAAACTTAAAAATTTTTGGTGATGAGTGAGGCTTTGGCTTTAGCCAAATCGAACCAATAAAACCGCATATACTAAAACACAAAATTTAGGCAAAGACGTTTAGTCTTTGACAAAAAAACGGAAAAACCTAATTTGTTTTAGTATATACTGCTCGACATTTGGTTTTACGGTTTTTTTCTTGAAATTTATGCATAGCATAAATTCAGTTTTATTTGTTCGAGCAGTATACTTAAGATAGAAAATAATTTCTTAAACAAATTAAAAAAACTCTTACCCTTTAGCTAAAGCTTTGGGAGACAAACGGTTTCCTTGTAAATTATCAATTTTAGTATAATTATAAAAAGTATTTTCTGGAAGCTGGGAGTTTCATGAGTTACTGGAGTTTGTTAAAAAAACTTATAAAACTCCTGAAACTCATGAAACTCCCAGCTCTCAGAAAAACAAGGATAATTAAAGCACAATAAACTTTTTGTCACCTATTTTTTAGCTCTTTCCAGAAAACTCTAATACGAAAGCTCCTTCATCTTCAAATTTATGTACTTTTGAGTTTAGAACTCCCAATGATGACTGGACAAATTGAATAGTTCCTTCAAGATCTATCTGACCTGCATTTGAATAATCTATTTCAATAAAACCTTGACCATCAGATCGAAGATAGCTTGGAACTAAAGAGAGAAAATTATCATCTTTTGGAATCCACATATGTCTCATAAAAAGAAGATTAGCAGAGTTAGCAAATAAACCTGGATCTTGAGTAAAATCAATTTGCTCAACTGTCAGTCCAAAACAAGCTTCATGCTCCGGAGAAAGGTAAGGAACAATGGTTAAATGAGAAAAATTATGCATACATGAAGAAGCTCGAGCCATACCAATATCTGGAACAAGTGAGCTTAGAATCTCCATAGCATGCTCAAAATCATCAGTACTATAAGAAGATCTAGCATCCATCACCGAAGATAATAATGAATTTTGATAGAATGTACCTGCCTGAACAAGAGAACAATTCCCATCTTTTCTATATAAAAAAATACATACATCTTCAATTTCAGGAGTAACATTAGTTTGGTGTTTATCGCTAATAACAATCCGGATACTATCTCTATCTATTGATAAAAGACCGAGCCCTCTACTAAAATTAGGCGAACCATAATGGTTTCCACCGTATTCTGCTTCATAAATATCACAAGCAGAAGAAATAGGAACAGTGGATCCAGCAGCTAATTCAAGGATATCGAGTTTTTCTCCATTAGCAATACATGTACTTACTCGATTTAAGACAAGCTGATCTACAGGGCGCTTTAAGCCAACTCTCGATAGCGACATGCCTGTAGTAAAGACAGTCGAAGAGAAAGCTTTCCAACCAATCTCTGATACATCAGAAGCAGCTAAGTGATTATCAGGAGTGAGTACTTGAGAAGCCGTCTTAACTAACATAATCTACTTAATGAATTAGCTTTAATCATAAAAATCCTAGATTACAATATATCTTCTTTATAATAGCTAAGCAATTTTTTTTGTTCTATGTTCTTATCAATCAGTTATCATATTTAATAAAAATAGCTTACAGCTTTGTTTAGTTATCCTAATATAACAACTAAACTCGGACAGGAGAACTAGGATCTTCTATAAGTACTTTTTCATCTGGAATACTGTCACTTAGAGATGAACGTTGAACTGTAGTTAGATAAAAATCAGGGAGACCTCTCTTTGCATACTTTTCATTTAAAAGGAATTGTTCAGCTATTTCTCTTTGATAATTCATAGGTGTAGCAACTGTACACTTTGGGCCAGGATCTTCTTCAGTTGACCATAGTTGATGCGCAACTCGGATATAAGCTTCATAAGATCTCTGAAAGTAACCTGAATCAGGTCTATAAAAATTAGCAAGCCAAGCTAGTTCAGTATTTGAATTAGTACTAAGCTCACCTTTGATGTAAGTTCCGTGATGAACCCAAAGCACATTTTTTTTAAACATCTCTCCATCTCTCCCTTCAGCATTCCAATATTGTTGAAGAAAGAGTGCTCTTTTTTTTTAGGATACGTATTATTCAACACTATTGGAATATTTAAACCCTTCAAATAGTTAACAAAGGAAACAAATTTAATAACAGCAACAGGCACCTTATCAGAATAGAGTTGACCTACATCTCTTAGATAGGTTTCAAATAAAGTATAATCACTAAGGAAAAAGTGTTGTAATGATTTGTCAAATTGAATTTGATTCATAACATTATCACCATCTTCAAAAGCTTTCTGAGAGCGTTCTCTTTGGTTAGTAAAAAACTCAATTGGAAGTTTAGACTGACCAACAATCCAATCCATGCTCGTGTAGATACTGGCACAGGAAGGATTTTCAGTTACGTAACTATCTATAAAAAGTTTTGTGAAGGCAGTTGTATCACTCTCTTTAAATTCTCTTCCAATTTTAGTATCTAGCAAAAGATCGAGAGATAAATCATAGGGATGATGTGGTCCAGGAGATTCCAGTACGATAATTGATGGTTCCATACTTGCCATTGCATCAAGAACTGACTCAACAGGCTTACTCCAAATATTTTTTCGTGTAGAATCTTCATTAGGATCTGTTAAATAAAGCACTTTCTGCTTAAATATTCGTACTACTTTTTTTGCTAACTCAGTTCGTCTATCTTTTTCTTCTAAGGAAATAGGCGAAGCGGGATATAAAGATGAATAGTAGGAAGAACCACTATTGTACTGATCTTCAAGCCTAATAAACCGCTCTGCTTCTTCTAAGAGAGAATTTTTATTTTTAAGAACACCATGAACGAAATCATAAAGCTCAGTATTTTCTGTCTCTTTCGCATAAGAAAGTAAACCGTAGAGTGCAGGTTCAACATATACCCAAGAAGTTTTGCTTAGCTGCAATATAAAATAATCGTTAAATATTTTTTTTATCTCATTAGAAATATCATCTATCTTAGCAAGAATAGTATTAATTTTTATAGCTATATATAATCCAGTGAGTTCTATATGTTGATATTCAACATCTCTATCTAACATTAAACCAAAATTTGAATTATCTACTCCGTCTTTTAACAACTCATAACAGATGGCACTAGAAACTTTTGATGGTAGATCGCTTAAAATTTTTGGTAAACAACAAGCTACTTCTATCCAATCGTGTCGATATACAGAATCAATGTCATCATAAGTGTCCGGATCGTCACCATAACTATATCGATTGATGAACTTATATTGCAATGAAGAAGCATTCCATAATCCTGTATAATGCTCTTTTTCAAAATGTTTTTTCGCATCTTCAATTAATCCTGAAGCCCAACTTTCTGACATATCAAGATGCCCATGCATATTCAAAATTGTCATAACATTAGTTGGATCGATAAATTCAAGTCCCACGGCTTTAAGTTCTACCGTAATTTCATCTGCATTAAAAAATGTAGGAATCGGAATAACCCCTTCAGGAAAGTTTTCTCGGCTACTTTTAGTAGATCTATCGTTTGGGCCATTACCCATCGAATTACCACTATCTTGAGAGTGTATTCCAACCATAAATAGAGTATAAAATATATAGAATTCCTAATCAAAAAGTAATGAAGCTTAAATTATTAGGACTTTCCAAGGCTAGAATAAAAACCTCAAACCTAACTAACTACAAAAAACCATCTAATTCAGAAAAGCTTTTTATTATAGAATCAGTTTGTAGATCAGTAGAAGACTCCTTGCTTGTAAAAAAAACTGCCTTAATAGAAGCTTTTTTAGCAAATTGAATATCAACCTCACTATCCCCAACCATAATACTGTTTTCTAAATCAATATTCAGTTCTTTTTTAGCTAAATCTGCAAAATAAGTATTTGGTTTTCGACACTCACAGTCTTCAGAAACTGAGTGTGGACAATAATAAATTTTATCTATCTTAATTCCAGCCTTTCCAAAACTTTTAAGCATTTCTAAATTTACATCAAAAAACTGCTCTTTTGTTATATAACCTAAGCCAATTCCTTGTTGATTAGTTACGATTATTAATCTATATCCTGCAGTTTGAAATTTCTTTAAAGTTTCTATCACTCCAGGAATAATTTTGACTTTTTTAGGTTCATGCAAATAACTAACTGATTCAATCAAAGTTCCATCTCTATCAAGAAATAGAGCAGGCCTTTTTTCTTTTACTTTATCTGGTCCATGCTTGTACAAATCACCTAAAACACTTACTACAGCTCGATTTATAATATTAGTACTTGAATAACCAGCCTTAAATTTTAAAATCTCCACCTTCCCACCATATTCTTCTACAATTGGAGCAGAACTTAAGTCGCTAACTTTATAATCGCCAGCCTTAAAATAAAAATCAGGTTTTATCAATTCAATATTAGTCTGATTGTTAGTTTCAGAAAAAATAAATGCAGCATCTACACACTTAAGATTAGCGAGTAAAAACAATCTATCAGACTCTTTTCTAATGGGCCTAAACTCACTCTTATATTTTTTAATTGAAGAATCAGAATTTACACCTACAATTAAAAAATCACACTTTTTTTTTGCTTCATCTAAATAAGCAATATGGCCAGAATGAACAAGATCAAATGAGCCAGAAGTAAAACCAACTTTTTTCCCCTTAGCTTTAAGAGCAACTGCCTTAACTAAAATTTCTTCTCTGCTAAAAATCATGATAAACTACACTCCTTCCATAGCTTTTATTCTCTCATAAAGAGTTGGATGTGAGTAATGAAAAAAACTATACATTGGATGCGGCGTTAAGTTACTCAGATTTTTTTCGCTCATTTTCAGTAAAGAGTCAGATAAGTCTTTAGAATTCCCTACTGCCTTTACTGCAAACTCATCAGCTTCGTACTCAAACTTTCTACTCATTATAGAAAATAAAGGTGATATAAAAAACATTACTGGAGACATAGCAATAGAAAAAAGAACAAAGAGAGCGTGATAACTAGGAGTACTAAAACCAAAAGCTTGATAAAAAGGAGTATAATCAACTAAAAGTGATATAGCATAAAAAATTATAAGCATTAATAGTCCACTCACTACAAGATTTTTTAAAATATGTTTCAATTTTTCATGCCCTATTTCATGGGCAAGAACTGCTAACACTCCTTTCTCTCCGAGTTGTTCTATCATTGTATCAAATAAAACTATTCTTTTAAAACGACCAAAACCAGCAAAATATGCGTTACTATGCGTGCTTCGTTTACTGCCATCCATTACAAAAATACCTGAATTTTTAAAATTCAATTTATCTGAAAGCAATTTTATTTTTTCAGACAAAGAGTCATCTTTTAGAGGTTCAAATTTGTTAAAAAGAGGTGCTATAAAAACTGGAAAAATAGTAGCTAAGATAAATTGAAAAATAAAAATAAAAGCCCAAGCATATACCCACCAGTATCTTCCTGCTGAATCCATAAAGCAGAAAAGAACAAGAATGATAGGAATAGTAATAAAAAAACTAATGAAAGTGCTTTTTAAAAAATCACTAAACCACAACTTAAGAGTCATTTTGTTAAAACCAAATCTTTCTTCAATAACAAATTGGCTATACAATGAAAAAGGAACTGAGATTATAGAAAAAATAAAAGATATGGAAAGGATATAAACAATTCCCGCAGAATATTTAGAAGAAAACTTACTGCTTATAAAGTTATCAAGATAGCCAAACCAAGAAAGACAAATAAAAAGTAGTAAAAAAATTGTAGAAAAAAGACTTGAAATTAATCCAAAATTTGCTTTTGTTAGAGTATAGGCAGTTGATTTTTGATAGGTTTCTTTATCGAACCAAGCTTTAAAGAATTCAGGGATAGCATTCGACGTTTTCTTTACATACGAGATGTTTAAGAGTTCAAGTCCGAAATCAACAATTGTGTATAAAGCAAAAGCAATTAAATAAGTTATAAATATTTTTTGAGTCATCTCTTCGAACTTTATAGTTTGTAGGTCTCAATTACAAACTAAAGAAAATCTATAAGCTTGGTATGTTTAAGATTAAAAAAACTATATATTTCAGTATTTTAAGAGCTTGCCTAGCTATATTCAAATAAGCTATTTTGCAGTACATGAGTAAAAAACTAATTAAAAAAGCTGTAATCCCAGCTGCAGGGCTTGGAACTAGATTTCTTCCAGCAACAAAATCTGTTCCAAAAGAGCTACTACCAATTGTAGATATGCCAACAATACAATTAATCGTAGAAGAAATCGCAAGCTCTGGAATTGAAACTGTTATTTTAATAACATCTAAAGGCAAAGCTTCAATTGCAGATCATTTCGATGTTAACTCTGATCTTCATAAAAAACTCTTAGAAGATGGCAAACATGAACTTGCTGCTAAACTTAAAGAAACTAGTGAAATGGTAAATGTTGTAACTGTAAGACAAGGAGTTCCGCGTGGTCTCGGACACGCTGTTCTTTGCGCTAGAGATTTAATTGGAGATGAGCCTTTTGCTGTACTACTTGGAGACGATCTAGTTGATTCAAAAATTCCGTGTACAAAACAAATGATTGATGTTTATGAAAAATACAATAAATCTGTAGTAGCTCTTATGGAAGTTGAAGAAAGAGATGTATCTAAATTTGGTATTTGTGGAGGAACTGACTTAGAAGAAAATGTTTTAGAACTAAACAAAATGATTGAAAAACCTGCACCTGATATTGCCCCTTCAAAACTTGCAATTGTTGGACGATATATTTTAGAGCCAAAAATATTTGAAATTCTTGAATCAACAGATCCTGGAACTGGCAATGAAATTCAACTTACTGACGCAATGTCAAAACTGATGGCAAGCGATGGATTTTTAGGTTATAAGTTTAAAGGCGAAAGATTTGATGCTGGTGATAAACTTGGGTTTGTGAAGGCAAATATTAACTTTGCTCTAAAGAGACCGGAAATAGCACCTCACCTAGTTGAATATATGAAAAAGTGCATTAAGTAAGATGTATAAACAAATAAAAAATCTAAAAGATAACTATATGCTTGATGGCATGCCTGACAAACGTGCGCTAGAAAACTTTATAGAATGCGAAATGAGCGAAAACATTCGAACTTTAGAAAACGAACTTTTAGGAATTAAAAATGGTGGTGGAAACCCGCAAATGCTAGATGCTATTATAGGAAAGTCTAGATTCTTAATGCATAATGGCTATGATAAGTGGGCTAAAATGGCAATTTTGTGGCTTGCTGAAGTCAAAAAAGGCTAGTGATATAGACAAGTTAAGCATGTCTAAAAAAAACTATAATAAACGCACAAACTCAGACAAACCTTACATCTAATTTATTACTACTTAAAGTACCATTACATATGGTTCAATATTAAAAAATTATGGCTGAAAAACTACAAATAAAACTTCTTAGTAACTCTGGAGAGCTAATAAATGTCATCAACTGCTTTCCAAATCGAATTACCGTATTAAGAGCATTAGCACATGGAGAGCTTGAACCTTACATACAAGCTCTTAGTGGCCTAGCTAGCTCTCAAAGATTCTCTATCACTGTTGGAAAGAACACTTATGACGCTTCTAATTATACACTAATTGGCTTTGCTGAAAATTTAAAAAATGAGACCAAAACTGTTAAAGAATACATAGACTCGCAAGATGTTAGCTTTGAAGCTATTTCTAGTTCTTTAAAAACTTATGGCTTAGAAGAAATTCTAAACCAAACTCTTGAAAAATGCTCCTCTGACGAGATTAGAAGACTTCAAATTGTCGTAGCTGCTTATAAGGAAAACTCTTTATTAATTTTAAATAATCCCTTTGAAGCTATTTCTTCTAAGTGGAAAGAAAGATTTGCAGATCTTATCACTAGACATACTAGAAACAATAACGTGATAACTCTAGTTACAAGTTTAAGCTACCGTCCTCAGAGCTGGATTGGAAATGATCTTATTAATCGAGTTCAAGTTGGAGCTAACACTCAAAGAACTATTGGATTTTCATCAGAAGCTTCTCAAGCAAATGTGTTAGTTGATGAAGTGAGAAAAATGATGAAAGCAGAAGAACAGCAAAAAAAAGCAGCTCTACTGAAAGAAGCAACTAAGAAAGAAGTAGTTGAAGAATCTGCTATCTCCTCAAAAGTAGTAGAAAAGAAAAAGAAAAGAGCCCGAAGGCCAGATGCAAATCCAAGAATTAGATCTGAAAAAATTTCTAGAGCACTAGATATAATTGAAAAAAGAAGATTTCCAGCACTTGCAATTGCTGGAGTTACTGTACTTGCTCTTTGCACTCTTGCGTTCTGGTTGTTAGATGATGGAAAAACTACTCAAATTGATGAAAAGATTAAAATGGCTGCAGTTAAGAAAGATAGACCAATTAAAAAAAATCCTCAGATAAACCAACCAAAAGAAATAAAAATTGATAAAAAAGTAGAAATCAAACCTAATAAAGTAGTGCCGATTGTTCCAGATATTGATAATCAACCTAGAAACTTTCAAAACAATGTAAGAAACAGCATTAAAAACGATAAAGTTTTAAAAGCTTTGGCTATAGATGATTATGATTTTAGTATTAGAAGGTCAATTATCCAAACTTTAACTTCAGATATTAATGAAATAACAATAAAACCGAATAACAAAAACAATAACTCATTCAAACAAGCTAAATCAACTAAGATAACGTTTGGAGAAGATCTAAAAAAATCCTTAGAACAAGCTAGCAACACTGCCAGAGGAGAGTATATTCCTCCTAATACATCTCGACTTCCTGGATATACTAGAAGAACTCCAACAAAAAATAGTAAAAATACAAACGCTTCTCTTGAGGAGCGAAGAGCTATGTTAAGAGAAAAATTTAGACAAGCAATTGAAAGAGCACAGGGTGGAAATTGATCTTTTATTATTTCTTGCATAACAGAAAACAAGGAGTTGGAGTTTTTCCAAAAAAACTAAAACTCCGTCTCTATATATACCCAACAAATCATTTAGTTTTACCGCTTTTAAGCGGGAAAACTAAATGATTTGTTGGGCGAGCAAAATAATGGCGAAGCCATTTTTTGCCGTAATAAGCAGATATGCTGCTCGAACAAATAAATCTGACTTTATATTTTAACTAAATAATGATAGGTTTCAATAATGTCTAAAAGAAAATCAAGTAGAGCAGAAAGAAAAACACACTTAGATAAAGTTTTAAAATCACTTCATCATAGAACAATCTTAATTGAAGAAGAACTTAAAGAATTAGAATCTGATCGTTTTTATAGAACTTGCATTTTTGGAAGTGCAAGAATTAAAGAAGAGGACGAAGAGTACGAAGAAGTCTTTCAACTTGGTCGAATACTAGCTTGGAGAGGAATTGATATTTTAACTGGTGGTGGACCTGGACTAATGGAAGCTGCTAACAAAGGAGCAAAACTAGGGCAAGAAGAAAAAAACACAAAATCAATGTCTGTTGGATTAACTATTGAATTAGAGTGGGAGCCTGAAGCTAATAATCACTTAGATATTAAGAGACATCACCAACGATTTTCGTCTCGACTAGATGATTTCATGAGACTATCCCATTCAGTTATATGTACTCCTGGAGGAATTGGAACAGTTTTAGAACTTTTCTTTACATGGCAGTTAATACAAGTAAAACATCTTCAAAAATGCCCTATTGTTTTACTAGATGAAAGCTTTTGGTCGGGCTTACTTGATTGGTTCAAAAATACATCTCTTAAAAGAGGACTTGTAAGTGCTAAGGATTTTGATTTTATACATATTGTTGATACTCCCGATGAAGCATTTGAAATTATTTCTAAACATCATGATGAGTTTCTAAAAAAGAATAAGTAATGGAGATCTTAACTACATATTGGATATATTTTATTTATAGCTTAATTCCCATTTTTTATTTTTTTCAAACTGCAATTCATTTTTTAGAAAGATTTAAAAAACATCCAAAAATTCTAAACCCTATTACCCCATTTAAGCGAGGAATATATGCACTCTTTGTTATTTTTGTTACGTATTTAGTCGATAAATTTAAAGGAGAGCAAATTCTTGAAATTATTCCAATAAATGACATACCAAGAATTTGTTTACAAATCGTACTATTGCCTATAGTTGGTTTTATTTTGTCAAAAATTTTTGGTGCTCCTAAAGCACCAAGCTTAAAGAAACATACTAAATCTAAAAAATTTAATAAATGAAAATAGCTGGAACTGATGAAGTTGGTAGAGGCCCCTTAGCAGGGCCTGTTGTTGCTGCAGCTGTTATATTTCCAGAAAACTTTACTCATGACGAAATAACAGATTCAAAAAAACTTTCTAAAAAAAAGAGAGAAGAGTTAATAGACGTAATCAAAGAAAATGCAATTGAATGGTCTATAGTTTCAGTGGGTCAAAAAAGAATTGATAAATTAAATATCAGAGAAGCTTCAAAACTTGCAATGAGCATTGCGGTTAAAAAAGTTAATCCTGATTTTGTTAGGATTGATGGAAATATGGAAATCGATACAAAAGTTCCACAAGAAACTATCATTAAAGGTGACCAAAAACATATTGAAATTGCTGCTGCTTCTATTCTGGCTAAGGTCTTTAGAGATAGACTAATGGAGATTTTAGATGAGAAATATCCTGGATATAACTTTAGTCAACATTCAGGATATCCTACCAAAGCTCACAAAGAAGCTGTTACTAGAATTGGAGTTAGTCGAGTACATAGGAAGACTTTTCGGGGAGTGAAAGAATACTGCTAGGTCTCTTTATATTTTTTTAAAATCTAATAATAAAGAAACTACTACAAAACTCAGGTTTTAAACATAACTTACACTATTACCTAATACTATAGGAGTCCGTTCAAAAAAAGAAACTTTTCCTATCCCATGCCGATAATACTTAAGTGAGTAAATTAAATCGAAAAAAACTTGGCCAAATTGGCGAAAATATGGCTTGCAAATATCTTTCTAAAAACGGCTACATTATTTGGCATAGAAATTGGATATACAAGAAGGGAGAAATAGATATAATTTGCTCAAAAGGCAGAACTCTTTCTATTGTTGAAGTAAAATTAAGAAATGAAAATTTTAGTAAAATTTATAAACCAATCGATGCTATTAATGAAAGAAAGATTCGGCAGCTTAAATATTTAGGAGCGCGTTTTTTTAGAAATAACTTAGGTCATATTAGAAGAAGACGGATAACTAAAATTAGCTATGATGCAATTGCTATTACATATACTAAACAAAAGTTGCTATTAAATAAAATTAAGCAAGTGAGTTTAGAACATGTTATTCAAATTTAATTCTTGCATTTTTAATTCACTTAAGCATACTATATTACGAATACAATTTATCTAAATGAAAAAAACTACTATATTCTTTGCTTTTATATTCTTTATAAATATCTTTAAAACAAGCTTGTTAGCTGACTCTCAAATAAAGATTGGTATGATCCTCCCTCTTACAGACTCTCGTTCTTCTACTGGAATAGATGCTAAAAAAGGAGCATTGCTTGCAATTGATGTTTTAAAAAAAGAACAAAATTTAGAAAAATTACCATTTCAAATAATTTTTGAAGACAGCAGAGCAGATTCTCGACTTGGTATAACTGCATATAAAAAACTAAAAGCAGAAGGTGTAAATTTTTTCATAACTCACTTTAGTGCCGTTTCCTTACCTATTTCAAAACTCGTCAATAAAGATAACGTCATTCAACTTGCTATAGCTACAACTAGTGATAAATATTCAAAAGCCGACGACTTAACCTTTAGATTAAATGGCCCAACTAAATTTGAAGCTCAACATATGATCAAATTTCTTTCAAATGTGCATAAAAAATCTCCAGGAAATATTGCTATAATTACTATGGAAGATGAATATCCTTTAATACTTAGTCAAAATGTAGTTAAGGAATTAAAATTAAATAATTTAACTATTAGCTACGAGGACAATTTCCATCCTGATTCTTTTGATTTTAGGGCCCTTATAAGCAAACTAAAGAGCAAAAAAATTACTTATGTTATACTACTTTCATATCAAACTGAAGCTGGGTATTTTGTAAAGCAAGCAAAAGAACAAAATTTAACAACAGAGCTTATAATGACCAACACACCTGTTAACAACAAAGAATTCTTTGAAGCATCAGGAAGATACTCTGATGGAATATACGTTACTTATATTAAGCAAAATGAAAAACATCCTGCTACTAAAAAGTATTTAAATATGTATAAAGAAAAACCGAATATTTTTGCTGCAAACGGATATGATGCAATCTTTATATTAAACGAAGCTTACAAAAAATGCGATTATAAAAATAACATCATTTGTTTAAAAAAGGCTCTCTATGCAATTAAAGATTATAATGGATTAACAGGACTTAAAAGCTTTGATGATATCTTTGGTGACATGCAAGATGAGTATTCTATTTTAGTATCTAAGAATGGTGCATTTAGTTCAATTCAATAATACTATAGAAAGTTTAATTTTTTTTATAAACAGATTAAAAAATCAATACAAGAAAAATTTAGGAAAAATATTTTTTAAATCAGAAAAAAAACTTTCTATATCTTGATAACGCTCTTCTCGTCTTATCGCCATACCTTTTCTAATAAATTCATCAATTTCTTTAGGCACATCATCTCTAAAATTTAAAATACTAGGAATTTCTCCATTCATAAAAAAAATATCTTCAATTTTAGTATTTTCAAATTTTTTATGCAGTTCAAATATGAGTTCTCCGGTATGAATCGGAATCTGTGCTCTTGTTAAAAGATAAAATAAAGTTGCAGTAAGAGAATAAATATCACTCGAAGGACTTAGTGTTTCTTGATTAAGCATTTGTTCAGGGCTACGATAAATTGGAGTCCCTATACACCCAGATTTTAGAAAACTATATTCTTCTACTTCACCTATCGGTAAAAGCATAGCAGTATCAAGAATTTTTCCACTCCTATGCATATTTAATGGCTTAATATCTCTATGCAAAAAACCTTGCTCATGAATCGCAGCAATACCACTCGCTGCATTTGTTACAATCTTAAGTATTTCATTAATAGATAACTGAGACTCCCTATAACTCATCAGAGCTTCTACAGTTGGACCAAAAACAAGCTCTATAAATTGATATTGATATAAGAAATCGCTTCCCCATTCTTCTAGACCATATTCAAAAGATTTCATAACCATGGGATGGTCCAGCTTTTGAGCATATCTAAATTGGTTTTCAGTAAACTCTCTGAATTCCTCTGTTAACATCGTATTAGGGTTTTGAGAGATACGAACAGCCCTATCACAACAATCTTCTGCTTTAGCTAGGACTATTAGAAATTGGCCACCGAAACCTATGTAATCAGCAACATGATATTCTTCACCAATTTTACTTCCTATCTCAAAAGGTGGATGATTTAGAAAACTTCTTAACTTTCCCATACCAGGCATACAATATTCGTCAAAACAACAAGTGGTTTCAACTATGGGAAGCTCTAGATGATTTGTAGAAATGGTTTCATGAGTCATTTATAAGTTTTTATAAAAAATGATAGTAGAAAATAAATAAGATATTAATGCAATAAACTCATCGCAACTTTTTCTCTAACTCTAAGTTTTTCAATATAAGTTGAAGATAACATTGAAAGCATTTTCTTTACAATGCGCGACTCATCTAAAATTTTACTAGCAACTATCTTTACTTTTCTATCTCTAAATCTTCTTAAAGCAATATGTAAGGCTTCGTATACGCTTTTATCATGATTCTTTTTTTTCAGAGCTCCTAAGAAAAGGTCTAAAACTTTCTGACTCTTATGATTTGAAAGCATTTCGATTGCTGCAACAATTCGTCCAGGCTGTTTTTCAGTTTTAACAATATCAACAAGGAGATTCATCGCACCGTCTGGCAATTTATATGCTAAAAGTTGAAAAGCTTCATGCCAAGAATGTTTACTAAGTGGCAAATTATCATCATCAAACTCTAGAACTTTCTCAACTAAACAACCCATCATATCTTGATATTCTTTAGAATTAACAAGCCTATTTTTCATAACAGTATTTTTAATTGAACGAACTGTTCTTGCTCTTACTATTCTCGAAGGATCATCCAAGGTATTTGAAAATATATTAAAAACTCTTGGATGCACTAAATCCTCTAATCCATATACTATAGCTTCTCTTAAATACTCATGCTGAGAAAAATCAGAAGAAATTTTTTCTAATTTCTTAATACCTTTCTTACTACGATGTCTAAAAATTGCCCTAGCCGCTCTTGCCGAAACAATCCCACCCTTAGGTAAATCTTCTAGTTCAAATTCATCTGAAGAAACAACTCTAGTTGATTGAAGAGGAATTTCAATCATATTTAAAGCGTCAAATAATAAAGAAAGAGATTCTTTTGTTGATAAAGTTTCCAAATATTCAATAGCATTTAATTTTTCTTCTAAAGTGCTAATAAATGGATTTTTAAATACCTCATGTGCAGAAGAAAAGATTTCTTCATGCTTTACGCCTTGCCTATCAAAGTTTTCTACCATTGTCCTCATTAGTACAGTATATACTAAAACACATTAGGTTTTTCCGCTTTTTTGTCAAAGACTAAACGTCTTTGCCTAAACTTTGTGTTTTAGTATATGTGCTTATATTGGTTCGATTTGGCTAAAGCCAAAGTCTCACTCATCACCAAACTTTTTGAGTTTTTAGGAAAAACTCAAAATCGGTGACTATATACCCAACGACATTTGGTTTTACCGCTTTCAAGCGGGAAAACTAAATGATTTATATGTTCGGGCAGTATATTCTCCTATTGTAATTAACACTTTGATTTTATTCAAACAAATCAAATCAACATTCTAGAATACTTATTCTAGCTATTTCCTTCTATATAAAGATAAGAATGCAGTTACAGATTTTGCTAAACAAAAAGCTGTTACTAAAACAGGTAAAATAGCTAATTTTGCAAAATCTTTGTCTGGACCAAGAGTTGCATAAGAGGCCGTCTTTACCGCAAATAAAGATCCAACTCCCCAAGCGAAAACTCGCGGAGAATAAAAAATTAAATTTTCTCGTTGATTTTCAAAATATTCTTGACTCAACTCAGGTCTTTCTCTACAAGAAATTGATGTGTTTTGAACTATAGCGTTAGTATTAGAACCTGCTTCTTGCTTAGAACTAGACTGTCTACTTTCAACTACTTGATCCTGATTTACCTGAACATTCATCATATCATTTTACCTAGAATTAAAATTCTATGCAAAAAAATGTTTATCTTTAAATAAAAATGTGTTAGTCTGGTCTGATGAACGAAATTATTCGCCAAAAGCTAAAAAAATTCTCATCGAAAAGTCTGTATAAACAGCTGCATTCTGTATGTACGTATACGACAGACTATATGGCGGATCCGACGTATATAATGTCTACCATGACGTTAAATACATTTTTTGGGGGCACCCTCAAACAAAAAATCCAAACAATTCATCTCGGGTAGAAGTTCTTAAATAATTAAAATTATATATGCGTGTATTCCTTCGACTGCACTCGCTCCGCTCGTTCTCGCTCAGGACAGGCCCTTTGTAGTTAGCTCGGTTAATGCTGTGAGGTCTGTAAAAAATGAATCTCTCTGGCACTTCAAAACCTAACAATAGTAATGACAGAAAGTTCTGATAGGAAAGTGCTTTCTGTCTTAACTACCAGCAATTCAGGGCCTGTCCTGAGCAAGAGCGGGCGGAGCGAGTGAAGTCGAAGGAGTACATGCCCCTTAAATTTCAAGGTTTTTAGTTAATCAAAAAAAATTAACAAACGGAGGTGTTTTATGAAAAAGTGGAATAAAGCTTTTTCAGAACTAGGTTCAAAGTCCAGAAACAATGCCAAAACTTATTTGTGGGACAATCTCTTGTCATCTTCAGTATTCGCCGGCGCAACTTTTTTGTATCTCTTTTGGAGATCAATTGGCATGGATTTGCAGCAAATTTTATTGCTACAAGCAATTTATGCGGTTGTTCTTGCGCTACTTGAGGTTCCAAGTGGATATATCGCAGATGTTTTTGGACGAAGGAAGACTGTAATTGCAAGTTCTATTCTACAAACTGTTGGTGGAACTTGTTATCTCTTCGCTCATGGATTTGGAATGTGTCTTGTAGCAGAATTGTTCTGGGCATTAGCAGATTCTATGAACTCAGGAGCAGATGAAGCCATGATTCAAGACTCTTTGCTAGAAGAAGGTAAAGGCAGGTATTGGGAAAAAGTAAAGATTGTCGGCGGGTGTGCATTTAAGTGCGGCAGTACTTTCTTTGCTCTTCTTGTCGGAGCTTTATATTTTCTTTTTAACGAGAGTGAAGCATTTGCCTTTAGTTACAGAGCTACTTTTGTTATACCAATTTTCTTTTTTACTCTTCGTATCTTAGTAGTAGCAAACTATCAAGAGAGCAACAGTAAAAAAGAAAGAATGAAACCAAGTTTTGGTCAATTCATGGGAGTTTTTCGCTATTGTTTTTTAGAAAACTTTAAAGCTGGTTGGATAATTCTAGCTAGTGGCGGACTCTTAGGTTTTAACATTGTAGCGTTTTGGTTGTACACACCTTACTTTAAGATTTGCAAATTAGAGGAATGGACTTTTCCTTTAGTCTATGCATTCTTAAATTTAGTAGCGGCAGGATTTGAAATCAATTCTGTAAAGATCAGAAGAAGAGTTGGAGGAAGCAATATGAATCTTCTAATTTGGTTCTGCTTAATAGTAGGACTGATTTTGATAAGCTACATAACTAAAACTTGGAGCTTCTTGCTTTTATTTTTTCTGCAAGGAGCACGAGGACTAGGTACGGTGTTTTACAGTCAAAAACTTTCGGAACTAGCAAAGTCAGAAACTAGAGCTACAACCATTTCAATATCAAGTATGTTGGGAAGGTTGATATACACAATGGTGCTTGTAGTTTGTGGACTTCAAGCAAAAGAAGAAATGATTTTAAGTCTTTTCTTTTGGTTGAGTATTGCAGCCATAGTTTACGGAATTTGCTTATGGTGTTTTAAGATAAAAGAACGCTAGCTTTGAAAAAATAAAAATCCAAAGGGGGAGAGCGGGACAACTCTCTCTCCCCCTTTTTTTTACTTTTTTGTTTTTTTGTTTTTCTAATGGTTAGTTTTTAAGGGGCATTCTCGTTTTTAAGCCTGAAATAATTTGAAGCAAAATAGCTAGATTGTCAGACTTATTTAAAATGCGTGTTACTCATGTTTTATCTTGGCTGATAGCAGATAGAAGAGTAATATTTACTTAAAAAATTAATAAATATGAAAAAGAATAATCTGGTAACTATCATACTAAGCCTAGCAATATGTAATTCAACATATTCAGAAGATCTTAAAAATGTAGACCCGGTTCTTCCAAATAATCCAGCGACTGAAATTCAAGAAATCTTAGACTCGAAGGTTACTATTCCTAAACCTTCTTCTGCTGCTGAACCTATCTTAGAAGTAAACGAAGAACAAAAAGTAGATGTTGAAACTTTTAAAGAAGAAAAAGAAATGAATAAAATTCTTGAAGATTTTAATATGGACTTTTTAAAAAGCTTTAAAAATCAAATTAATATTAACATTTCAAAACCTTGCTCATTTAATGTAGAACCAGATGTTGCCGTAATTACTGGAGGAATTGTTAAATCTGGAGAATCTTTTTCCAAAGCTAAAGAAGAGTTAATGAAAACTTTAGAAAACTTAAAAACTCTGGCGAGTGAGAAAAATGTTGAGCTTGTGCCACTTGAATTAATTAGATTTCAAGATAAAGAAACTATAAGCTTTAATTCTCCAGTTAAAAAATTTATTGCTCAAAGAATTGAAATTCATACAATGCCGGATGATGATATTGATTCGCTAATAGAAATTTTTGAAACTGCCGGACTAAATCGACTTGGCGGGAATCTTGATAATAGTTCTGTCAGTTCAAAAGAAAAGATAATTGTAACATTTAGATTTAGAAATCAAGTTCTTTTAGAAAACAAACTTTTTGAGTGTAAATTAAGTGCTATAACTGAATGGTGCCAAGAACAAACTAGCGGTAAAAACAAAACATTTTGTGAAGCAAAAGATTTAGAAAAAATTGCCTCTCAAACTTCATCTGGGAATATCATTAACGTTAGTTCACAACCTGTAATTCATTCAACTTCTTTCGGGCAAGCTCGGCCTATTCAATTAGGCAATAATTTTGCTAGAGGCGAGATGATTGAGTTGATTGGGAATATTGAACTTCGGTTTGCTGGGACGGTTAGTTTTTTTATTAGTGAGCAGGTTGAGGAGTAGTATTTAGCTCGCTCTGTTCGGAAAGAACAAATTAAATAAAGGCGTTGAAGTATATCTAGTAACACCATCAAACACTGATTGAAATAAGCCTGGCCTTTCAACCTCTTCTAATTCAGTAACATCTATCAAAATAAATTCAAATGATTTATTCACAGCATCATATCTTACTAAAACATTCGATGCATCTCCACCTTTTCTATTCTTTGTCATAGTTTCAGATTTGTATTCTATATCACCAACTTGACCATTTAGCTTTCCTCTAACTGCTTCTTGAACAGAACTATAGTAACTATTGTATTCCATAATAAGTCTTAGAAGAAATACATCTTGGCTACCTAAAAATTTACCTGTGACTAGCTGTTTAATATCTTCTGAGATACCATCGAAATTCAAACTATGCACAGCCTTTGCTATTTCTTCTAAAGACGAACAATCAATAGCTTCCATAAACTGAACTTCACACACTTCATTGGAATCAACATCTTCACTTAAACAAAATCCAAAAAAGTCAGGCTGTTTAACTTCGACTTCTTCTAAGTTAGCTAAAACATTTCTAACTCTTAAAAAATCTACCAAACTCATTTTATGTATCTTTACTGTAGTGTGACTAGCAACATCTCTTCGAGTTGATTCCTCAGATCGAGCTTCTTGAGCTTCTCTATTGTTAAAATCGCTCAAAGTACTCATCTTCATCGCTAAAAGATGCTCATTGACATTTTCACAATTAGTAAAAACACTAGAAAAAGAACCCTCTCCAAGTAGGGTTAAATTTCCACGCTCTATAGCAGAAGGAATAGTTTGCCCAAGAACTTCATCTGATTTTCTAATTAAGAGTTGCTTAAATTCAATTGCTGATCCAGATATAAAGTAATATCTGCTCTTTGATGTATCATGAATCAGTATGCTGTCATCTTGGTATGTGTAAAATCGAACATCTCCACGCTCCTTAGTTTGAACACATGGCGAATCAAAAACATTTTTTACATCAGCGTAAGCTCTAAGAAACAACAAACTAGGCGCAGTTTGTTCAGATAATGTGTTTGTTTGTTCTTGAAATACTCGTATCATTCAGTTTACTGCTCTATCACTAACGTTATTGTATTATAAGTTTTTTGTTTACGCTAATCAAAAAAATCTATAATGGCTTGAGTAAGCAAATATAAACGAGTAAATTCACGTTAGACACGCGGCTAATTTAGCTTCTAGGAGGGGAGAACTAACGCCTCACTATCGCCTTACTAATTTTTTTACTTTAATTTTAACCAAGCTTGTAACTGATCAATTTGACACTCTAAAAGCAAGTCCCTAGTAATTTACTTTCTGCTAAAAATTAAATATGTACTCTAGTAACGTTTGCCTTAATAACATAATTTTCGCGTATGAAAACTCAGGCTACTATCCTGAAAAATATCCACGAACTTTTTCCATCCAATGTGAAAATCTACCTGACTTCCTCGCTTGATTTTCAGTCTTCTCTTGAATCATTTGGTCGTCGCTTTGAACTTCTAAAACTACTGCGCTCTCAGACGACTTGCCTTTCGACTCTTCTTCATACAAAAATTCAAAATCTTCTGGATTACCCCAAGGCTTTACATTACCTCCTTTTTCATTCTTAGGCATCCAAAGACCTGGAGGTTGTTCCCCTACATAATTGTTCATTGTTACAAACTTCACAACCGAATCTATATCATCACCGTATAATTGATGTGCTAATTTAATTTTTACTTTAAGAGCCTTTGGTAAAATGTGAACTACATGAGCTCCCGATTCTTTAATTTTTTTAGCTGGCATATAATCATGATCAGTCCCACCTCCAGGGAATGGACTAGTTACAAAAATTGTTTTCCCAGAAAGTTGAGCAGCGCCTACAATCGCATAATATGCTTTCATATTCATTGTAAAGCAACCCAAGGTGCTCACTACTATATACGGATTTGGAGAGGTTAAAACCCTAATTGCAATTTCGTAAGGGTCATCTCCCATTGCTGGACTCAACTCTGTTACAGGAAAAAATCCTCTTAAAATTGTTGGATTGTATACAGGACGATGACTTACATGATTTCTAAATGGAAAGTCTATACCTTTAACACCGAAGTCTGTTGCATCAATGATTTTATTATGAGCAGGACTTAAAATAAAAGTTGTTGAATATTTTCGACAACAAGGACAGATGAACCAACATTACTAGCCAATGCAATGCCTAAACACACCTCTAGAAACTCTACATCTCCAGACC
>CALJRW010000037.1 GCA_937976335.1 uncultured bacterium
GTCTCTTTAACTTAAACCATTGGTTTGATTCTTGAAATCTTCTCTCTATTAAGCTCGTTGTAAAATCTTGTTGTTCTTCCATTCTTCTTTTCTAACATAGTTTTTCCGCTCTGTATCTATAGGTTTTGCGCAGGTCTTAAATGAATCAGATATGCTTGAATTAAGACATATCGGAAAAGATGGCATGCGTCTTTTTGTATCTAACAGCTTAGAACTCTATTTTTCAAAAGACACTTAAATATCCAAAGGAAACTTACCACAAAGCTCTGAAACCTCTCCCGCAATTCTTTTGATCTCAGGCAATTCTGTAACTTTATCTCTAAACTCTTTAAAAGGCATATCGTTTCCAAAGCCTTTCACAGCTTCATAAACTTCTGATATCCAATTAGCAATAAAATCCATTTCAGCTTCTTTCATTCCCCTAGTTGTAATCCAAGGAGTTCCAAGTCTTACACCTGAGGGATCTGCTGGAGTATTACTTTCTTGAGGAATTGTATTTTTATTTGCAATAATTCCCCCCAAAGCTAAAGCACGTGAAAATTTCTTTCCTAGAATTTCTTTTTTACTCATATCAATTAAAAATAGATGCTTATCAGTTCCACCTGACACAATATCAAAACCCTTATCTATTAATTTAGCACAAAGGTGCTGAGCATTTTTTACTACCTGTTTCGAGTATTCTTTAAACTCAGGTTTCATTGCTTCAGCTAAGCCAACAGCAATTCCAGCAATACTGTGATTATGAGGACCTCCTTGAAGACCTGGAAAGATAGCGCGGTTTATTTTTTTAATCATTTCATCTTTGCCAAGAATAATTGCACCTCTATTGCATCTTAAAGTTTTATGAGTTGTAAACGTTACAACATCTGCAATACCAACTGGCGAGGCATTAACTCCAGAAGCTATTAATCCAGCTTCATGCGCAATATCTGCCAAGTAATAGGCACCTACTTCATCAGCAATTGCTCTCATTTTTTTATAATCAATTTCTCGTGGATACGCAGTGCCTCCAGTAATAATCAACTTAGGCTTTGTAGCTCTAGCAATTTCTGCAATTTTTTCATAATTAAAGAGTTGTGTTTCAGGATCGGTCTTGTACTGCACAGCTTCAAAACACTTGGAAGTAATATTTACTTTTCTTCTTCCACCATCATATTTAATTTGAGAATGATCAACACCTTCCGCATCAGGCTCATACGACCAACCATGAGAAAGATGGCCTCCATCTGGTAAGTACATACCAAGAATTTTATCTCCAACTTCTAAAAGCCCAATATATACTGACAAGTTTGCAGGACTTCCTGAATGAGCTTGAACGTTAACCCCCCAACCTTCTGGAAGTTTAAATAATTCTTTTGCTCTTTCGATAGCAAGTCGCTCTAATTTATCTGCATAGGTATTACCTTCGTAATAACGCGCGCCAGGATAGCCTTCAGAATATTTATTTGTAAATACAGATCCTAAAGCTTCACGCACTGCTGGGGAAGCAAAATTTTCTGAAGCAATCATTGAAAGTACCTGTTGTTGCCTGCTTTCTTCTCCTTTTATTATTTCATAAATTTCTAGATCTTGATTTTTTAGTTTTGAATTTGTCATATAAGTAAGCTAACAATTAGGAGTTATAATTTCAACTATAGGCATTAAAGATATCTTACTTATAGAAATTCCAAAAAGTCGGATGAGCTTACCAATCAGTAGACCCATACGTCAAAGGATGCGAAATTGGAACATATGGATACTTACTTAAAAAACTAGAAATACAAAGGTAATAGAGGCCAATAAAGCCACAAGTTAAGCCAATCTCTAGAAAACCCAAGTTACTAATAAATGGCAAACTTTTTTCAAAAAGTTGAGGCATGATAATAACGTACTTTTCAAAAAACACACCAACTAATGCTATTAGACAAGCTATGATTCCTACTGAAGGGTTTCTTTTAACATCTCTACTTAAGAACAAGATAAATGGAATAACAAAAGATAAACCAAAAGTAAGGTAACTAATTGGCATCCATATACCTCTAGTTCTTTTAATCATCCACGCAGTTTCTTCAGGCAAATTTCCATACCACTGAGGAAGGTATTGACTAAAGAATAAATACCCCCAAAGCATACAAAAACCAAATAACAATCTTCCTAGGTCAGAAAAAGTTTGAGAGCTAATTACTTTACTAAAATCTTTTGACTTACGTGAAAGGTTTGCACTAATAATGTAGATCATGCACCAACCTAAATAAATATTACCTATAAAGAAAAAACCACCAAACATATTTGAATACCAAATAGTATCCATACTCATAACCATTTCAAAGGCGAAAAGACTATATACTACAGCATATACAATCACTAAAACTGGTGCCCAAAAGGAAAGCTTGCACTGAATTGGAAGAGCTTCTTTTTCTGCTCCTTGCCAAGATGCTGTTAGGTTTGGAAAAAGAAGTGACTTAGGAATCTCTTTTTCTTTGTCTTTCAAAAGACCAGCGTCACTTTTTAAAGAAAGTCCTACGAATCTCCACATCACAAAAAATAAAAGAGCAAAAAGAATTAGAAACCTAAAATATACAAAATTTTCTTGCATCCACCATTCTCGTCCAGGCATTGGAGCGTTTGCCCAAGGAAATAAAGACTCCTTTCCAAAGTAAGAAACAAGAAGCAAGAAAATCATCCATGGAATAAAATTAATATGCGCTTCTGAAACTCTTCTAACTGGAGGTGACCACTGAGCTCTAACTATTTGGAAAATCGCACTTGTTAGCACTGCTCCACACCCTAGTCCTAACCAATAAACAACATTTACATAAAAAACACCCCAAAAATGTTTCGTTTCGCAAGTTGATAAGCCAAAAACTACAGCAATAAGCCCAATAACAATCAAAGTTTTTGCAATTTTATTTCCTGAATTCATCACAGTAACAGGACCTGCTTCTATGACTCTATCAACATCAATATGTAAGCTTCCTCCATGTGACATTTACTTTCCTTGAACCTCTCTTATAAAATTAACAATATCCCACGCTTCTTCATGTGATAATTTCCAACCTACGGGTTGCATAATTAAGTTTCCAAAATAAATAGTTCTAAAAATCTCACCATCTGTTCTTTCATGATAAGTCTTGTCTGCTAAATTCGGAGCACCCATAACAACCTTACCAATCACATAATTTTCTTTTGGTCCAATTTTTCCATGACAGGGCTGGCAGTTAACAGAAAAAAGCCTTTTGCCTTTTCTAACCGAACTTTCAGTTTTTTTGTTTGGATTTGTAAAAGACTCTGCTTCTTTTTTATTAGCTATATATTTATGAGCTGCACCTACAGCAATAGATCCCTTTGGCTCTCCACGACTTATTTGACCAGGACTGAGTTGATACTCAACCATATCCTCATTAAAAGGAAGACTAAAAGCACTTAATGGTAAAAGTGCAAATAAGATTATTAATAATATTCTATAAGCCATCTTCAACCTTTACTTCTTCCGCTCCTTTACTTTCAAAAAGCTCTCTCAATTCTCCTGATTTATCTCCATCACAGCCAACAACTAAACCAAATTTATCATCAGAAAATCTAGGGTCATAACCAGGCTGTCTAAAAATCCACGGCAATCTACAGAAGTGAAAAACTCCAAGCAATGTCGCAATTGCTCCAAACAAAATTGTGCACTCGTAACCAATTACAACATAACTAGGAATTGAAACTATATTTTTAGCACTAACTCGTAATGGATAATCAAGCCCGCACCAAATAGCCAAACCAAAACCAAAAGTTAGACCAGTAAGACCTCCAATAAGAGTAAATAGAGAAACCTTACTTCTTTTTGTATCAATAGCTTCATCAAGCTCATGAACAAAGGTCGGCGCATAAACTTTAAATTCAAGCTCTTTAGTTTTAATTTCTGAAATTGCAGAAATTATATCATCAAGATAAGAAAAGACACCTACAACAACCTTTTTTCCTTTCATTTAATGTGCCTCCACCTGATGATGTTTTTCAGGATGCCTTTTAGGCGGCGTAATAACTTCTTTTACTTCCATAATTGCAATTGAAGGAAAAAACTTAATAAAGAGAGTCATCCACATTCCGAACCAACCAAAAGCTCCAACTGTAATTCCAGCTTCTATCCAAGAAAAGTTGTAACTTCCCCAAGCAGCAGGGTCAAATTCTCTCGCCAATGATGTGAAGATAATATTAAAACGCTCTAACCACATTCCAACATTTATCACTAAAGACAGTACAAATAAGAACTTAATATTACGCCTTAATGGTCGGTACCAAAGTGCAAGCGGAGCAATGCAATTACAAAACGTCATTCCCCAGAAGGCAAGTTTAAAGTCTCCAAAAGGTCTAAACCAAAACTGAAATCGTTCGTAAGAATTATTACTAAACCAAGCAGTATAGAATTCAGTTATATAAGCATAAGATACGATACCAGAAGTCAACATAATTAACTTACACATCGCTTCAAAGTGATCAATTGTTACGATTCTTTCTAAACCAAAAACTTTTCTAAGCGGAATAATCAACGTTATCACCATTGCAACGCCTGAAAAAATTGCACCAGCAACAAAATAAGGAGGAAAAATTGTGGCATGCCATCCAGGAACAATCCCCATAGCAAAATCCCAAGATACAACACTATGTACAGAGATTACTAAAGGTGTAGCTAGACCAGCAAATAATAAGTAACCAGCAGTATAATGCTTAAACTGACTATTACTTCCTGACCAACCGAGAGAAGTAATTCCATAAAGTACTTTTCTAAATAAGGATTTTGACTTATCTCTCGCAGTTGCAATATCAGGAATCAGCCCTATAAAGAAAAACACTGCAGAGACTGTAAAATAAGTAGAAATTGCAAATACATCCCAAACCAAAGGTGATTTAAAATTAGGCCAAAGAGTTCTTTCATTCGGATAAGGCATCAACCAATAAGCAAACCATGGACGGCCCACATGAATTAAAGGAAACAAACCAGCAGTCATAACTGCAAAAACCGTCATTGCCTCAGCTAGCCTATAAATAGGCTGTCTAAATTTAGCTCGGAATAAATATAAAACTGCAGAAATTAAAGTTCCAGAATGTGCAATACCAACCCAAAATACAAAGTTTGTGATATAAACACCCCACATAATAGGATGCGCAATTCCTGCAACCCCCATTCCATAGATCATTTGATAAAACCAACAGCATTTACCAATAATGACAAGAGCAATGCACGTTGCAAGCAAAACATACCAACCTCCTGTTGGAGCAGATAGCATACTAAGAACTTTATCGGTTACATATTTATAGGTAAGTTCTTCTTCTTTTTTTGCAACTGCGGTACTACTCATTAGACTTTATACCTCCTATCTTTCAAGTAAGTAACTGAGGGTTGTGTGTTTAAGTGATGATCTAGAACTTTATATGCTCTATCAGCAGCTCCAAGTTTGCTTACATTTGAATCTGGATCTTTTCTATTTCCAAAAGTGATTGCCTTAGTAGGACATGTTTGAGCACAAGCTGGTTGAACCTCTCCATCTCTAACTAAACGACCTTCATCCTTAGCTGTATCTTTCGCCTCATTAATTCTTTGAATACAAAAAGTACATTTTTCCATAACCCCAGCAACTCTTTTAGTAACATCAGGATTAATTTGTAAATTAAGTGGTTCTGGCCAATCAAACTCAAACCAATTAAATCTTCTAACCTTATAAGAACAGTTATTTCCACAATAACGAGTTCCTACACAACGATTATAAACCATTGCATTAAGACCTTCTTCCGTATGGTAAGTTGCGTAAACTGGGCAAACTGGCTCACATGGTGCATTATCACAATGCTGACACATCATAGGAAGATGTGATGTTTTTGGATCCTCTTCATCTCCATCATAATAACGCTCAATTCTCAACCAACTCATCTCACGTCCTTGGTCACAAACTTCCTTTCCAACAACTGAAATATTATTTTCAGCATAACAAGCAACAACACATGCAGAACAACCTGTGCATGAAGCTAAATCTATATTCATCCCCCAATCATAAATTGCAGGAGTTCTCTGCTTATACATTTGTTCCGGCTCATGGTGCTTACCATGATGAGATGAATGATCATCATGCCCCTTAGAGTGATCTTCTGAGATTAGCTCTGTTTCTGCTAAGCCTCTCCCTAATTGCGAATCAGAACCTTGAGTTTGAACAAGTTTTCTAGATATTCTTGAACGTTTTACGTTTACCTCAGTTGACAATAGGCGAAGAGATTTTTCAGAAGAATAAGCACTAGCAAGTAGAGAAAAAATATTGCCATTACCAGCTTGATTGGCATATCTCCCCTGCTCTCCAGTTCCTGACACTGGCACTGCTATCGTATTTTCTGAAACATAATTTGTTGTATAGACTGGCAGTTGAACTTCTCCGTAGAAGTTAGAAACACTAACTGTATCGCCTTTAGAAAGACCTAACCTGTTTGCTGTTTTTGGATGAATCTCAGCCCAAGAACTCCATACAATCTTAGTTACTGGATCTGGAAGTTCTTGAAGCCAAGGTCTATTTGCGTATTTACCACTAAAATCTCTTATTGAAGTATAAGGGTAGAGAACTATTTTATCTTTTTCAATTCCTTTTGGGCTTATAAATTTTTTATTTTTGCTCTTAGGTTTAAATCCAGAAGATTCTATTTTTGCTTGACCTTTTGGATTCGTAAAATAACCGCCTTTCTCTAAACTTTCTTTCCAAAATTTTTCTATATTAGTTCTTGAAAGTCTTTTGCCATAATCAAGCCATTCTGCTTTCACGTAATCTTGAAAACTTCCATTTTCAAAAATACTTTGGCCTGCTTTTTTTGAAGAATCAATTAAAATATCCCCAACTTCTTTAGTATTAAATACAGCTTGCATCACAGGCTGCATTAAGCTTTTAACACCTGGCCTTGGATTTGCATCACCCCATGATTCTAAAGACGTATTTGCAGGAAGAATAATATCAGCAAGCCTTGTGGTTTCATTAAAATGACTTGAAAAACTAACATGTAATTTTGATTTTTTAACTCCATATTCAAAGCCTGCTTCCACTGGTAAGTTTAGAACTGGGTCACAGTTATAAGTAATAAGAAGATTTGCAGCTTTTGCATTTAGCTCTTTTGAAGTTTTTAAAATTTCTGATAAATTTGATTTTGGTTTTCTTAAAAGTCCAGGCAGAACAGTCTTGCCAACATTACCAAGCAAAAGATTAATGATATTAACATAATCTAAAAGATCGTTTGAGAACGATCCTGCTGTTCCACCAGCAATAACTAGTGAGCTTTTAGATTTAACTAAAGAATCAATTACGCTAGTTAATTTTTCTTGGCTAATACCAGAAGTACTTACTGCTTTAGATAAGTCAGCAGAACTTGCAATACTAGAAATTTTTGACATCAAGTCAGAACCTAGATTTTGCCCTTTCTTTGATTTCACAAGTTCAGCAATTAAATACTTTGCTATTTCAACTTCAGAACCAGGTTTTGACTTCAACCAAAGATCGGCATTAGAACCTGTCATAGAAAGCCTAGGCTCTACATGAAAAAACTTAACAGGATGCTCTTTTCTCTTAGCTTCAGCAAACTCTCTTGCAAATTCAACTGGAGAAACCCATGTCTCTAAAAAATTAGCTCCAAAGCTTAAAATCACTTCAGCTTTTCCAAACTTATAATGCGGAATGCCGTATGTTCCAAAAACTCTTTTTGATGATTCAGCTAGTTCAGACTCGGAAGTTATGTCCCAAACATTTTGAGTGATATTAAATTTAGAAGAAAATTGATCAAATATTTTTTCTAGCGATCCAGTTTCTTCGCCTCTTATTATGTAATTTGCTCCCTTCCCTTTAAGAGCTGAAGAAACTTGAGCTAGCGCTTTATCCCAAGAAATTGCCTTAAAAAATGGTTGACCTTTTTTATTAAGTTCTTTTTGTAAAGGCTCTCTAATTCTATCTGGATCGTACAATCCCTGAAGTGCTGCTTGACCAGTTGCACAGAGACTTCCTTTGTTTACAGGATGATTTGCATTACCCTCAATCTTAACAGCTCTCCCTTCACGAGTTCTCACACTAATTCCACAACCTGCTTCACATTCACGACATGTTGAATTATACCAAACTGCAACACCAGGATTCTTAGCGCTATTACCTTCCAAATCAGGAAAAATCTTTTGCTTAGTACTATCGGCACAAGCAGAAAGACCTAAGGCAGTGCCAGCTCCAAGAACTTTTAAAAAACTTCTTCTAGAAACTAAATCTTCTGAAGTGTTTTCTTGAGTATTACCTATAATATTTAAACTTTTCTTTTTTTTCATTTATTTATGACACACATAACAATCTATACTACTTGCTTGCTCCCTATGACAATCAATACACCAACCCATTTTCATGGAAGAAACTCTTTCAACAGTTTCCATTTCTGGTATTTGACCGTGACAGGATTGACAAGCAACTCCAGCCTTAACATGTCGTTTATGATTAAAACGAACATAATCTGGCATAACGTGAACTTTTTCCCAAGGAATTGGTTCACCCTTACTTGAATAATCTTTTAGCTTATTAATTTCTTTTTTCTGTTCTTCACTTGTCCCAGCAATTATACTATGACAACCCATACAAGTTTGCACTTCAGGAATTGCTGCATATGGTGATTTTGCAACATTCCAATGGCAAAACTGACACTCTATCCCCTTTTCTTGTACATGAGTTACGTGACTAAAATTAATTGGTTGTTCAGGTTTATATCCACGAGCTCTTTCTGGAGAACCAAATAAACGGTAATGATCTAAGATGTTTAAATCCCATAAAGCGGCTTGACCATCATTCCAAACCCCTGCTCTTTTCCCAGACAATGGATAATTAGAACCTTGTTTGTTTTCTGCCCTTAGTTGAATTCTTTGAAATACGACTAAGAATGTCAGAACAAGACAGATAGTAAAGATAAAATATTTAATAATTTTAGTCATTTATATTTTAGGAGTTAAAAACCTATAAACAGTTGATACTTTATACTTGGTATCTTTTCAATGGTCAAAGTTTAGAAAAAAAGTAATTTTTTGTAGGATAGCACTTTACTATCCAAAGTATAGTTATCACTCCCTTATTCACCAAGGCTTCAGAGGACAAGCAGGGGGTATTGAAAGTCTCAAAAGCTCATTTTCTAAAATTATTTTTTGGGATAAGTAAGTATAGTATCCACAACCTCATCCCCAACCTCAGGATAATCAAGCGTATAATGAAGTCCTCTGCTTTCTTTTCTTTGCATAGCGCTTTTAATTGTAAGTTCTGAAACTAAGCACAGATTTCTCAGCTCTAACAAATCAGTAGTAACAATAAAATTCCAATAATATTCATCAATTTCATTCTGCAAAAATTGAACTCTACTTAAAGCACGATTTAGTCTTTTGTTTGTACGAACAATACCTACATAGTTCCACATAAATCTTCTAATTTCATCCCATGTTTGTGTAATAACAACTTGTTCATCACTATCAGTTGCTGTACCAATATCCCATTCTGGTATTTTAAATTCTGAAAACTCTCTATCTTTATTAAAAGATTCAAGCGAGCGCTTTGCAGCTCGCTCACCAAATACCATTCCCTCTAGTAAAGAATTCGAAGCTAATCTATTCGCTCCATGAAGACCTGTACAAGCTACCTCTCCTGCAACATATAAGTTCTCAATTCCAGTAAAGCCAAATTCATCACACTTGACTCCACCACAACAATAATGTGCAGCAGGAACTACAGGAATTGGCTCTTTTGTTAAATCAATACCATATCTCAGACAAGTTTCGTAAATTTTAGGAAAATGTTCTTTTAAAAATTTAGATTCACGATGTGTAATATCTAGGAGTACATAATCTTCTCCGTGTTTTTTCATTTCAAAATCAATTGCACGAGCCACAATATCTCTAGGTGCAAGTTCAGCTAGTTCATGATGATCTTTCATAAACTCTTCCCCATTAATTCTTGTAAGTTTTGCCCCTTCTCCTCGCATAGCTTCAGTAATTAAAAAGTTTTTAGCTTTAGGATGATAAAGACAAGTTGGATGAAACTGAAAAAACTCCATATTAGAAACTGGCACACCTGCCCTGTAGCACATAGCAATTCCATCACCAGTTGCTACATCTGGATTAGAAGTATAAAGATATATTTTTCCAGCACCTCCTGTCGCCATGAGAATTTTATCAGCTAAAACTGGCTGGATTTCTTGATTGTTAAATAAAACATAAGCACCTAGAACTTGATTACTTTCACTTAAGCCAAGTTTTTGAGTTGTAATTAAATCAATTGCAAAAGTATTTTCTAAAAACTCAATTTTAGGATGTTCTCTTGCTCTCATTAGCAAAATTTTTTGAATTTCATAACCAGTATGATCTGCAAAGTGATATATTCTTCTTCTTGAATGACCGCCTTCTTTGTGTAGATGATAATCGCCATCTTCCTTATCAAAACTAACTCCCATTTGAATTAATTCATCTACTCTATCAGGGCCTTCATTCACTACTAATTCAACAATATCTTTATGGCAAAGTCCCGCGCCTGCGATTAATGTGTCTTGTATATGTAAGTCATAGTTATCGTCCTTGGAGGATACTGCAGCAACTCCACCTTGAGCCCAGGCAGTTGAAGATTCTGTTAGGCCTTTTTTAAATAATACTGCGACACTACCATATTCCGCTACTTTAAGAGCATAGGTAAGACCTGCTACCCCTCCTCCTATTACTAAAAAATCGTATTTTTTCATTTGTATCTGGTTATATCGGAAAGGCAGGAGAGAGGCAAAAGAGCGAAGGGATTGGTTATTTTCTTTTCAGGAAGAAGTAAAGGGCAAACTGGGAGCAGCACTTAAAAGCAAAAAAACTCTTTGACTTAATCCTAGACTTACACTTAGTCTAAATTATCAAAATGAATATGGTTAACAAAAATAAAAATTTAATAATTATAGTTATATTTTTCTTCCTAACTCTTTACTCTCAAAAAAACTTACCAAGATTTGACTTCATTGAATACAAATCAGCAGTAAATCTTATTGCTCAAAATAAAAACCCATATCTCTCTTCAAATTTAAAAGCAGAACAAAAACAAATTAGAGACAATTTGGACATAAGAGATGTGGCTAAAAATGTGCCTCATATAATAAAAATGTGGAATCCTCCTATTATTTTTGGCTTAATATACTGGACTAAAGACTTAAGCTATTATCAAGCATTATTTATTTGGCAACTAATTAGTTGTTTAGTTTTCTTTTTTATTCTAGCTATATTTGTAAAAAATAATTTTAACTTAAAAGTTAACATTATAAATATTTCTTCAATTTTTTCTCTAATTACTTTTCCACCGTTTTGGGCGACTTTTAGGCATGCTCAAATTAGTTTTTTGATTCTTATCTCTTTTTACTATTTCATATACTTTAGAGATAAAAATAAAAATTTACTTTCTGGGTTTTTTCTATCTCTATCTTTAATAAAACCACACTTGCTATATTTAATTTATATTCTTGCTTTAGGAAAGGATCTTAAAGATAAAAAGTTTAAATCAAGCTTTGGTTTGATCTTAGGGGTAACGCTTCTTAGTTTATTCGCATTGCTAATAGAAAAAAATATCTGGTCTTGGTATTTTAATGCCCTAAAGAATCCACCTATTTTTAAAACTACTACAATTGGTAGCTTTATCGGCAACTACTTTAATGTAAGCATAGATTTTTTTAAACTACTTCCAAGTGTAGTGCTTTCTATCTTTGCTCTTTATTTAGTCTCGTCTAAAAAAGAAGTTAATTCTAAGCTCTTAATTCTATTAGTACCTCTCTCCCTTATTACTTCAGCTTATGGATGGATTTTTGATCATCTAGTAATGCTACCTAGCTTATTTTTTGTGATTATTTTCCTTAGAGAAAAAACAAGAGCAAGTTTAAGTTTAGCTTTCTTAACTTTAATAAATATACTTGCTTGTTGGCACATATTTACTGGAACTTATGATGACTTAATTTGGTATTCTTGTTTTATTTGTTTTCTATCTATTGTTTGTTTTAACCACAGAAGCGTAAAAGTTTAGTTTGTTTTCTATATATTGTTTTATTTTTACCACAGAAACACAGAAACACAGAATAAATATAAATTCGTTCTGTGGTTCTGTGGTTAGAACAAACTAAACTTCTGTGGTTAAAACAAACTAAAATGGAATATCATCATCTTCAAAGGTAATCTCAGGTGAACCTGATTTTCCGCTATTTGCAGCAATTTGATCTGCTGTAGGAATTGAATTTAACATAGCAGAACCAGCATTAGCTTCATGGCCTCCTCCATACGGCTCTGAAGGAACTGCATGAGGTGCATCCCCTTTTCTTCCTAACATACGCATCTGATCTCCAATAACCTCTGTAGTATAACGAGTATTACCATCCTTATCAGTCCACTTGTTAGTTCTTAATTTACCTTCCAAATATATTTGCTTTCCTTTCGTAAGGTATTGAGAGCAAATCTCAGCTAATTTTCCAAAAGTAACAACTCTGTGCCATTCAGTATGGTCAGTCCATTCTCCAGTTTGACCATTTTTTCTTCTTTCGTTTGTAGCAATAGAAAAACTTACTACCTGCCTTTGATCTGAAGTATGTTTAACTTCTGGGTCTTTCCCTAAATTTCCTACCAATATCACCTTATTTACGCTCATAATCATTCTCCTATAAAATTTAACGAAGAGACCAAAAAAGTCTCGATAAAGTACTTATATCAAAATTATTGAATATGTCTATAGTTATCTGCCATGAATTTTTTATACCTAAACCCTAATTACCAGATATTAAACACTCTTTGACTTAGTTCTTGACTTGCTCCAAACAAAAAATGCATCATTTAACTGTTCGACAATTAAATTTATTTGTTCACTATATTTGCTATGCTTATCCAACTTTCAACAATAACTCACCTCGGATTAGAACTTGAAGGAGATATCCTGAAAAACGAGCTCAATGAAAGAATGAATGAAGGCAAAAATAACGATATAGAATTCACAAAAGATGCAATTATTAAGTTAAAAGTAGATCTTCAGCCTGTTGGTTATTTAGTAAATGGGCAAATAAGTACTCAGTATAAACAACCTTGTGGAAGATGTGCAGATCAAAAAGACAACAAACTTAATTTAAATTTCGTTTTTTCTCTGATCGAAGGAAATCCAAAAGATTACGAAGAAGGCATTGTTTATTATGAAGGTTTTTCTATAAACATTAAGAACTATCTTGAAGAATTGATTATTTTAAAACTTTCACCTTACTTACTGCCTGAAATTGATAAAAAACTTAAATGCTCCTTATGTAAGAAAGTTTTTAATGGAAAAGATCTTGAGAAAGAGAAGATTGATACGCAAAAACCATTTGCGGATTTAAAGAAGATGTTGCATTAATTTAGTTTGTTAGTATCTATTATCAATATAGTAAACTGACATCTTTCACCACAGAAACACAAAAGCAAATGTTTGTTTTATGTTTAACCACAGAAGCACAGAAACACAGAAACGCAGAATTAATTAACATTTATTCTGTGTTTCTGTGCTTCTGTGGTTAAAATAAAAAAAACATTTGCAAAGATAACTTATTTCTAGCCTTCAAACCTACTACAACCATTAATAGTCAATCTGGTTCTTCCATCACTAGTCAAGGGAGTAGCCACTGCGTTTGAGGTAAATCCTCTTACTTTTGCACTACTTCCATATGAGCAACCAGGTTTTGAAAATCTAAATGTTCCAGCTCGTCCGTTACTTGCGCCAGTAGATCTACCTCTTTCACCATTTACAGTAACAATTTTCACTTTACTGTTTGGAACTAAGATTACTAAATTACCATCACCTTCTGAAATAGGCTTCCAGAGAAAGCCATTTCCACTACTACTTACTGAACTCGTAGATCCGCTATCTGAATTATCATCTGAGGCGTTTGTAGGAGTAGACGAGCCAACTGAATCAGCTAAAGAATCGTAACAAGACAACAATTGCCCAGGAACGCAAAGGTCATTAATATCAGGTTCTGCTAAACCACTTAGTAATAATGCCTCACTAATGCTTGAACCACCAATTGTAATAAGCTGACCTACTAAAACTGGGTCACCACCTCTTATAACAGTACAATCATTTAATGACTCGACATAAAAAATTCCATTTCTTGAAAGTTCAGTAATTTTATTTGCAGCAGCTTGTGCTTGTCCCGCTTTAGGGGACACTCCACTTAACTTAACTGTAAAATCGTCTCCAGAAATTCTAACATTTGCTAAAGTTCCAGAAATTCCCGAGGCAGAAAAAACAGTATTAGTTCTTAAAGCTAGCGGATTTTCTAAGTTTCCATTAACTGGGATACCGCAATCTGTACTTGCAGAACGAGTGCTAACATCATTATTCTCACTAGGAATACTGCTGGAAGGACTAGAAGGACTGTCATCTCCGCCACTTTCCGTACAAGAAATAGCTAAGACTACGCATGACAATAACAGTAAAATTTTCAGTGATTTATAAACCTTTTTCATCATATTAAAAACCTTAAATAACCTGCAAATGTTATGCTTGATTTGGGTTAAATGTGATGTTATTTTTTGAGATACTCTTTAACGTCTTGGATTGAAACGACACTCAAACCATGTTTGCTAGCAAAGTGATTTATCTGTTCTGAACGCATCATGGTACCATCTTCATTCATTAACTCGGCTCCAACAGCACATGGCAATAATCCTGCTATTTTCATTAACTCAATAGATCCCTCTGTATGGCCAGCCCTTTCCATCACTCCACCATCCTTAGCTCTCAAAGGAAAAACATGACCTGGCCTGCATAAATCTTCAGGTTTTGAATTTCTTGCTACAGCTGTCTTAACAGTAGTAACTCTATCACTTGCAGAAACTCCTGTGCTTACACCGTGTTTTGCTTCAATTGTCACAGTAAAGGGAGTTTGCCTCTTAGAAGTATTTTCAGAAACCATATAAGGCAATTCAAGTCTGTCAGCAATTTCATTAGTCATTGATAAAAAAACAATTCCACTAGTGTGCCTTATAATAAAAGCCATTTGTTCTTCTGTTATATGTTCCGCAGAAACAATTAAATCTCCTTCATTCTCTCTGTCTTTATGGTCGCATAGTATAAAAATTTCACCCTTTTTAACCAGTGCTATAAATTCAGGAGAAATTTTACTTGACATTCTTTTCTACTACGAATTTCTTCGTCTCCAATCTATTGTCTTAACTGTAGCAATACCAGCTTCGATTCCTTTATTCTTATCATTGTCTGAAGTTCTTGATTTAACATGCTCAAAATCAGTAACCGGCAATATTTCGTTTATAACTGGAATATCAAAATCATAACTAACTCGATTTAACATTTCAGTACAAGAATTTAAAATCATATCAAAGTGGTAAGTATCACCTTTTAAAATAACTCCAAAAACAATTATCGCTTCTAAATCAGGATTATTTTGAACTATCTTTTTGGCAGCCAATGGAATCTCTAAACAGCCAGGAAGCATATGAACTGCTGGTGTTTCTGCTTGAGCTTCTTCTAGAATTGGAATCATTTTTGCAATCATACTTTCAGAACATTCCCTATGCCATTCTGAATAAATTATTGCGGTTTTTGCACCTTCTATTTTAGGTAGTTCTGGTATTTCATAAGATACTTGAGCCATGTGGGGAAAAGTAGCATTTGGAGGGGGAAGTATCAAGAAAGCATAGAAAAATCTTATTTTTGGACACGAAGTTACACGAAGAAGGCACGAAAGACACGAAGTATTTTGTAAACTTTCTGTAAAAGTATTCGATATATGTAATATGAAGTTTGATAAATTATCTGCCGATATCATTGGATGTGCTATAGAAGTACATAAACACCTGGGGCCAGGATTACTTGAATCAACATATCAGAAATGTTTGTTTCAAGAGCTAAGATTAAAAAGAATATCAGCCGTAACTGAGTATCCAATAGCTGTAGAATACAAAGGAATTGCATTAAACGCTGGCTTCAGAATTGATATTTTAGTTGAGAACAAACTAATTATTGAAGTCAAAAGTGTAGAAAAAATACATATTGTTCACGAAGCTCAAGTACTAACTTATATGAAATTTGCAAACATACCTACTGCACTCTTAATAAATTTTAACGTCACTACCCTGAAAAACGGACTAAAACGTTTCGTTAACTAAAAGACTTCGAGTCCCTTCGTGCCTTCTTCGTGTCTTTCGTGTCCTAACTCCCCAACAACTTCCCAATCTGTTCATTTAACCTTTTATCAGTCCACTTCATAGTTTCTTTAACAGCCTCTCGTATAGGTAATCTCTTTTCTTTTAACAGATCATACAAATCTACAATCCCATAAACTTTTCTCTTACTATAAACAGAATGAAAATACATAGAAGCTCTTGCATAATCATATGCCGACCCTTGGAAATAGAACGAAGTAGGAGAATGTCGAAAAGAAGTTCTTGCTAGATCAAAATGCTCTTTTTTTACACTTCCATCTTTGATTACAGTCGAAAAATCACTTGAAAAAGATTCAAACCAAGTTGCAAATCCTTCAGATCGTTTTTTATCACCCCCCATACTTCCGCCAATTAATTGATTTTCTACTGCATGGCCAATTTCATGCAGTAAAACTTCAGCTAGTTGAGCATCATTGACTCTGCCTTTTTTTACATTCTGTCCTGAACAACCGGCCACTACTCTTTGAGCAACAACATAAATATTAGCAGGTGGAGTCATCCATGCAGGGTGACAGTTGCTAACTAGGTAAGATGGTATTTGTTTACTTGGAAGTTCTGCGTCTAAAAAAATAACTTTCCAATCCAAATTCATAGTTCTGAGTTTTGAAGGAAACCCAGCTGATTTAATTGCTCGGGATACAGATCTTGCCGCATCAGCTAATGCTCTTTGAGGAGTTCTTCCAAAAAGAGTCTCTACTTTTCTTGGCCACTTAAGCTCCATTCTTCCAATGCTTGATGACATATCAATTTCACGAACATTCCCTTTTAGTTCTATTTCATCAGGCTTGGCTAAATGATTTTTTTGGCTCTGCTTAAAACATTTAGCAGATTTTCTAAAAGCTGCTGGAACTTTTTCTCTAGAATTGACTTGCTTAAAGGCTCCGCTTTTATCAATATAAACGCACATTTCTTGAGCGACAAGATTTATCCCACTTGTAAGGATAATTGTAAGGATAATGATAATTAACAAGTATTTTTTTTTCATTCAATAACTTCTAAACTGCTATCACCTCTTAAAGTATAGAGCGGTGTAGCCTTTACACCTAATTCCTTCAAACCATCTTCTCCAAGCTCAAGTACATCAAATTGACGAATTATTTCTCCATTTCCTTCAACTCTAAATTTGCCTGTTATTCCTTCATACGAGCGAATTCGACTAAGTTCTTTAGAAAGATCGCTTCCATTTGCTTTAGCACGCAGCAAAATTTCCATTAGATCGTATGCTTGAGCTGATAAAAAATCAGGCTCAGAATCAAATTTACTTACAAACTTGCTTACAAACTCTCTAGTTTTTGCTTTATCACTAGCTTTAAAAAATGGAGTTATAAAAACAATTCCTTGAAGAATATTCTTAGATCTTTCTATTTCTTTTTCATCAGACCATCTTGCAGTTCCTAAAAACCTAATTGAATTTCGTTTTTTTGCAGACACTGTAGAAATAAAATTGTTAAATTCTCCCAAACTACCAGGAAAAAAGAGCCCATCAATATCATAATATTCAATATCATTTGCAATTCTGAGCAAATCTTCACTTCTATTTTCGATATAAGCCATTTCATATTCGACCTTAATACCATTTTTAACTAATTCAGATTTAAAAGTATTGGCAAAATCTAATCCTACTGGATTTTGTGGATATACAATTGCAACATTTCTCAGCTTTAACTTATTAACTCCCTGCCTTACTAAAGAGCGAGATTGCTGCTCTGCAGTTGGGGCTACTCTAAAAATTCTATCTCCTGTCATTAATTTTTTCGCTTTAGAAAAAGTGAACATATAGTCATTTGAATTTGTCTTTATTTCATTTGCTGTATTTACAACTGAAGCCGAAGATAATGGGCCAATAAAGATTTTAGTATCTGGATCTTCTTTATACTTATTGATAACTGAAATAGTCTGCTCTGGATTACCTCCCGTATCCTCTTTTACAAATTGACTAATTCCATGATTTTCTAAGGCAAGTGATATTCCTGAAAATACTTTTTCACCTAAGTTTCTGTATTTTCCAGTAAATGGCAGTAGACATATGTATTTACTACTAGAAGAGATAGAGGGAGAATTAACTTGATTTTTTACATAATAAGTTTGAATTACTGGCGCAAGCGCTGACCAAGAAGGTCTTGAATCTTCTCCATAAGATCGAGTCTTTGTTTCATCTAACAATAGCGCATTAACAAATGGATCTTCTTTCCACTGACTTTTAACCTTAAAGAACTGTTCATCAACTAAAGACTTGATTAAAGACTTTAAACTATTCTTCACTTCTCTATTTCCATTTAAACTATAAGCCTTAGAAAACCAAGCTATACTTTGATCTAAATCTTTATTTTCTGCATAAAGAAATGCTAAAAGAAAAGAAAAAGCATAATCTGCTTCAGCAACACTCTTCCCTTGTTTTTTAAAATAATAACTAACTTCTCTTAAACCACTCTTTGCTTCTCCTAAAGAAAGTAAGGTGCCAACTAAACGAGCAACTGCACTATGTTTTTCATTAAGTTCAAGTTCTTGCTCAAGAGCATTCGAATAAATTTCAAAAGCTTCTCTTCGTTTATTTTCTTTAATAGCTTGATCGCCTTGAAGGAGGATTACATTTTGAATTTCACTCTTATCAACATTTTTTTCTATCTCCCAAGTTTCCCAAATGTATTTTTGGAAACTTAATTCTCGAGCTTGAGATTCTTCACTAGTGCGACTACTAGCATGATTAGCATTGACTATAGTTTTTGATTTAGGTTTTTCAATTTTGCTTGGCACTTCCACTACACGTGAAGTACAACTCAGCAAAGATAGGGAAAAGATATAAAACAATAATTTTCTATTCATAGAAAAATTCTATACGAATTTGTTTTTTTTTGCATTAGGGATCTTTATGGGCACTTTTAGTTCGAAAAACTAGCATTGTAAGCCTTAAGGAGGGTAGATATGGCTTAGTAATATTAAATGATTTTAGAGCTGGAAGTTTCTAGAGTTTTTAATAGTAAACTCCTGTAACTCTTGAAACCCTAGAAACTCTCAACTCTAAAAAAAAGATACTACCTTCACAATTCCTGTAAAGCACTACTCATAACTAGGCTTTGATCTTAACTTCCAACCATCAACTTTAAATCCACCCGTTTTTTCCAAAACATACTCTACAAGCCTGGAAATATCATTTAACTTCTCTCTTTGGAGACATTTTTTAAATAAAGCGATAAATTTTTTATCTGGAAAGGCAGGCATTTTATATTTTTTTCTAAAAATTGAGTCATCAAAAAAACGATTTAGTTTAGCAGGAGGGGGAGATTCTGCTTTTAAAAACTTTCTGTACAAACTATAGGTTTTATTCAGTAATAAATTATAGCAATAGCTATAAGTGTAGTGTTTAGAGTGCTCAACCGACCTTAAATTATCAAGTTCATCCCATAATTCATATTTTGACAAATTTAGCACTAATTTCGGTAAATCTTTAAACTCTTTTTTTAGTTCATTTTTACACTTATCTTGTAATTTTTTAAGCTCTCCAGTTTTATCGAATGCAATCTCTCCATATGCAAACATTCTTGCATCAATTCGTGTATAATTTTTAAAATCATTTTTTCTATATTCTTTAAGTTGCTTAATTGGATTAGCAAAATATTCAATCAAATATTTATCTATTATTTCATTCCCTCGTACACGATATTTTGCACTATTACTAAGTACGATATGAATATCGATATCAGAAAACTTATCATTTGTTCCCCAAACTCTACTCCCTGAATAAAGAGCTCCAAGCACTTCTTTTTTCTTCTTCCAAGACTCTAAAAACTCTTTAGCTACATTTCTCCAGTTTTTCATATAGCTACTATAGTCCTTTTGATTATAAATATCTATTTTTTAGAAATTAGAACAAAATAATAGACTAAATATTGCATTCTATATTATTGTTCTCCGAGAGTTAGGATTTTTAAATAATTCAAGACTTCCAGAAAATAAAAAAAAATTAAATATGCAAAGAACTCTAAAATTTCTACCTTTAATATTAGTATTTATATTCTTGTTAGATATAATTTACAAAGTCATAACAAATGAATACTGCGTCCCAAATGGTGATTTTGGATTAATTACATTAGCAACACTAGAATCAGAAACTTTAAGTCGCCTTCTTGGTCCTTATACTAGATTTGGCTTCAATCACCCTGGACCAATATCTTTTTACTGGTATGCACTAATAGATAATATCTTTAGCAATGGAAACGGAGAACGAAACTTTATTTTTCTCGCTCAATTTATCTGCAACTCTGGTTTACTTTTCTGGGCACTCGTATTGAAAAAAAAAGTTTGGAGTTTAGAAAAATGTGTTATCATAGGGCTTTTTTTAGTTGGTGCATTGTATCTCCCCCATACCAGTTCTCTTTTTAACGAATGGGGACCTTCAGTTGTTATAATACCAATCGTTACTCTACTAATTGCTTCGGAACTTATAGTAAAAGGAAATTCAAAAGCATTACCACTACTTGCAATTTCTGGAATTATTGCGGTTCATAATCATTTAAGCACTATTCCCTTAGTAGCTCTGATTAGCTCTGCAGTTTTAATATACGCTCTTAGAAAACAAAAATTTCAAACAAATTTTTTAATTATCTTTTTTTCCCTAATTGCTCTAGGACTTCTACCAATAGCTATAGAAGCCTTTTCTAATTCTAATTTTGGAAATTTAGGAAAAGTATATTCTTTTGTAAGTAATTCTGAAGCAAATAAAGGCTTTTACAAAAGCACCTATTTTGTTTTTTCTCTCCTAGGCACTCCCTTAAAATTTCTTCCTGGCAGATACCATGTGCATTTTGGATTTTTTGTTTTTTTAGTAAGCTTTTCCTTCTACAAAACTAAAGATAAAACTTTAGTAAGCTTAATTCATTTATCTTTATTGATTTCTATTTGGACAGCTAGCAAAACAACAGGAAAATTTTATTCTCATATTCAATGGTATAACATAGGAATTGGAATGTTTTTACTTGGCCTAGCTTTAAGCTTTTTCATTGATAAAATAAAGTTTAAACGAGCCCTCATTTCCATCATACTAATTCTTAGCTACATAAGCTACCCAATGCCACTTCATAGAAAAAAAACATGTGCTAAATGGCCAGAAGAAGTAATAGCAAAATTAAAAGATAAGGGAATTAAAAATGTTAAACTTAATGCAGTATCAAAAAATTCTTGGAAATATAGTTCTTTACTAGGAGTTTTTCTATTTCGAAATGAGATTAACTTTTGTGTTGATAAAAATCTTCTTACTCTTTTTGGGTCTAAAAAAAAATGCCTCAATAACTCTTCTAAGAATTTATATATTATTGATAAAAACTTAGTTAACAAAATTACTTATAATGAGATGTTAATTGATGGAGAAAGAGTTAAGATTCTCTTAGATTAAATAACGATTTATAATAAACACATATACTGCTCGAACAAATAAAACTGAATTTATGCTATGCATAAATTTCAGAAAAAAAACGGTAAAACAAAATGTCAAGCAGTACATACATTATTCTTTTAGATACTTTCAATATATGCTATAGTATTATAATGAATAAAAAAGAAGACATGCTAAGTACTATTAGTAAAGTTCTTAAACAAAATTCTAACTTTATTATAGCCTTTGCATATGGGAGCGTAATCACGGAATTCTTTAATAAAAATTCCGATATTGACATCGCTGTATTAAGTAAAAAACATATTGATAAATTATGTTTATTTAATTTACAAAATGAACTTGGAGCTTTAGTGAATAGAGATGTTAGCCTTGTTCAAATTACTAATGACTTGTCCTTAATCCTTAAAAACGAAATAGCTCGCAAGCATAAACTTTTATTTACTAAAGATACAAAGCTTAGTGACAGTTTTATAATTAAAACGCCCATGCTATATGAAGATTTTATGTTTACTAGAAAAAAAATTGAATCAGCATACTTAAAAAGAAATACATGATAAACAAATCTTTAATTTTCTCTAAATTTGAAAGCTTAGATAACTGTCTTAAAAGGATTGAATACGCAGTTAATAAAGATCTTAAAAATTTACAAAAACAAGACAATCAAGATATTTTTGTACTTAACCTACAAAGAGCTTGCCAAATTACAATAGATGTAGCCGCTCACATACTTAAAGATGAAGGGTTTCAAATTCCGAACACAGTTAGGGAATATTTTAAGATACTTAATAAAGAAGATTTTATTGCAACTGAACTTTCTGACTCTTTAACTAAAATGGTAGGCTTTAGAAACATAGCAGTTCATGATTATGAAGAAATAGATACAAAAATCTTAGAATCAATTTTTAAAAATCATATTGATGAATTCAAACAATTCAAATCACAAATTCTTAAATCTTTTGGTGTTATTGAGGCTAAATGATAGTAAAAAAACTAGCCGATCAAAACATAGTTAATGCAAGCAATTGTGGCACTATTAGTGAAATTCTTACTAAAGAAGATAAAGTAGGATACGGAATAGCAATTATTGAAAATGTTGAAATCACTACAGCACACTATCATAACAATGCCGATGAAACTTACTTAGTACTTAATGGCTCTCTCACTTTATCACTCTACGATCCAACTACGAGAAAAAAATGGAATCAAGAATTAAAAACCAATGAACTATGTTTTATTCCAAAAGGAATTCATCATAAAATTTCTCAAAAGGAAGCTAATACTAAACTATGTGTTATTTGTTCACCTTTTTATGATGCTGATGATGATATTCAATCAACGATAGAGTTTTGACTTTGTTTTTTCTTTAACATACTCTATTATTTTGTAAGCCTTCAAGTTGTTTAAGGTAGAGACTTTTTAGTATTTGAAAAACGGAGGCGTGTACTGCACGTTGAGTATTTTCAAATACTTAAAAACGAAGAGATTAGGCGACTTGAACGCTTACATTATTTTAAACTAAATAGTTTAAAATAGCTAATAAACTATCAATATCTTGATTGTTTTTATTCATTTTTATACAAACCTTATATGAAAACCTTACACTATTCAGCACTTCTTTTATTTTTACTAACGATAAATTTAAGCCTAACAAATAAAATTTTCGCTCAAACTAATAATGAACAAATTAAGCTAGGAGCAATCTTACCACTATCTGGCTCTTTGGGCTTAATAGGAAAAGAAATTCAAAAAGGCATGAAAATTGCCAATGAAGAGTTGAATAATAAAAAGATAGAAATTATATATGAAGACAATCAAGACTTTAATAGAAAAACATCTGTTTCTGCCTTAAATAAATTAATTCATGTTGATAAAGTTGTTACTGTTTTTGATGCTGTAGTGAATACTATTACTGCACTTTCACCAATTTTAAATAAGAACAACATTCCTGGAATAGTTGTCTGGGATAGTAATAAAAAAATTGCTAATCTTGGTGAATATATTTATGCAATTGGTTTTTCAACTGAACTAGCTGGAAAAGATATGGCAGAACATGCTGTTAAAAAACTTAATAGCAAAAAAGTTGCAGTTATTTCCGCACATGATGAATGGTCTGAAATAATTGCAAATTCGTTCATTGAAAAATACAAATCTCTTAATAGTGAAATTGCTTTACATGAAGAAGTTGATTTTAACACAACAGATTTTAAAACAATTGCTACAAAAATTAAATTACAAAATATTGATAGTGTCTATATACCGCTATTCCCTGATTCTGTGGTTGCTTTTGTTCGCCAGCTTAAAGCAGTTAATTTTAATGGTAATATAATGACTGGAGATGCAGTATCGATTAACGAAATATCTGAACTTGGATCCGATTCAGAGGGGATATATATTACTCAAATCTGAGAAGATGATTCTAGTTTAATCAAAAAATATCAAAAAAAGTATGGACTAGACGCACATCCTTTAAATATTGGAATGGTTTCTGTTGGTTATGATGCAGTGAAAATGCTTACTAAACTTATTTCTGAGCTTGATGATGTAAACTCTAAAAATATTCAAGAAAAACTAAAAAGCTATAAATATAGCGGGATATCTGGTGATATTGATTTTACGCTATCGAGAGAGACAGATAAAAGAGAGCCTATTCTTGTAGTTTTGAATGGTAAATTTAAAAAACTCTAGAAACTCTTGATAAACTTAAGCATTAAACAAATTCTTAACCTTCCCAAATAAAGACTGAGATTCATTATCGAAATCTTCTTTTTCTAATTCTGATAAATTCTCTAAAAGTTCTTTATGATTTGGAGAAAGTTTTTTAGGA
>CALJRW010000038.1 GCA_937976335.1 uncultured bacterium
ATTTTGATAAATTTTGGAGTGATGGTAAGGCAGAGGTTTCTTCGTATTCTGTTAACACTCCAAGATATGGTGAAATGAGGAAAGGCTATGATGTATTAATTTATGTTACAGAAGATTTTTTAACTGAAAAGCAAGTTAAGCCAGATATAGTACCGAACAGACATAACAGCACTAAAGTTTTAAAACTAAATCATGTTAGAAAATTTCAAACTGGAATATATGATTATTCATTAATGTCATCAATTTTTAGTCCAATTTCATATTGGAAATTTGGTAAAAAAACTATGAAACCTATTTTGCCAATAAAAGTAAGTTATTCTTCAAGTGAATGGTGCGGAAATTATTACGAGCAGTTGAATTTAAGCGAATCAAGCTACGAACAAGTAATTCACTCTTATTTTGAAAAAGAGGCAGATAAAAAAAATAGTTTTGATTTGAAAAATAACTCTATTCTTGAATCAAATTTATTAATAAGAACAAGAGAACTCAATGCAAGCTTTTCGAGTGGTGAGTATATGATGCTTAGTGATCCAATGTATTCAAGAATGAATTCTTCGAAAGTATTTTGGGATAAAGCTCAAGTTGTGAGAAAAATGTTAGATGAAGATATTGAAACGAAGATAGGGAGTAGACCTGCAATACTATATACGATTTTATCAACAGAGAGAGTTCATTCTATTTGGGTAGAAGCTAGTGGTGAAAAAAGGATATTAAAGTGGAATGTTAAGTATCAAAATTCACTAAATGAGACTGCTGAAATATTATCTTCAAAAAGAGTGCCCTATTGGAGCTTAAAAAATGAAAAAGGTAAAATTACTCGTACTGAGCTTAATATTCCTCCTCTTATGCATTAATTTTTATTCCAACAAGGAAGTTACAATCGCCTTTGGTTCTTGTGTTAAAGGAGATGATTCTAAGGTGTGGAAAAATATTTCTTCAAAGAATCCAGATATTTTAATTCTTTTAGGTGACTCTATTTATCTTAAGGAAAAACATTTTGGAAAAAAGAAAAAAATAATTAAAAAATATAAGTCAATATATAAGAATAAAGCTTTTAAAAAATTAAAAAAAAGAACTCGAGTTTACGCTATCTGGGACGATCATGATTATGGCTACAACAATGCTGATTCTACTTTTAAATACAAAAAAGCTTCATTAAAAGCATTTAGAGACTATTGGAAAAATAACTTAGATCCGCCTACTGCACTTGAAAATTCAATAGCTTTTAATGTTGTTTTAAAAGATGTTGAGTTTATTTTTACTGATAATCGCTCATTTAGAGTTGCTCCAACAAAGAAGAATCAAGGAGTTTTATTTGGAAAAGCGCAGCTTGCTTGGATTAAAGATAGATTTATTAAAACAAAAGCGAGTACTATTGTTTTAGCCTCTGGGGGAATGCTCTTTTCTAAAAGCAAAGATAAAGAGTCTTTGCATCATTTTCCTAAAGAGAAAATGGTTCTAGAAAATATGATTAAGCAGCTAAAAAAAGATTTAATTATAATTTCTGGAGATTCACATTTTGCAAATGTTGGAAAGTTTAAATTAGGGAAAAAAGAGTTTTATGAATTTACGTCTTCTCCTCTGAATGCTCATGTTACAGAAGATTTGCGTCTTCCAATGGATAGTAATAGAGAAATTTATGATAATACGGAAACTAATTTTGGTTTATTGACTCTTGTAAATAAGTCTTTATTTTCTAAATTTTTAAGTCAAAATTCAAATTTTAGCGTGTTTTCTTCAAAAAAAAATAAAGAGATTTTTAGATTTGAGCTGAATTAGAGCAATTTTGGTAGATATCATAAAAAAGTGTTTGACTATTGCTAACTATCATTCATAATAAATCTGTAAAATTTTACTTGTTTTTACAGTAAATTTTACAATGCTAAGTTTTGATGGGTAGTTCTTATGAGTAATCTAGAAGTTGTCTTTTCATATAGTGGTAAAGCTAAGGCCCCTGATGGGACATTCAAGGAAGCAGAATTTATACCAAGGCCATCTCAAATATTAGATAATGGTAAAGTACTATTTCCTGAAACTTTTCAACCCGATCTTGATGATGATAATAAGCCTATTGCTCGTGTTCAATACTACCTAAAAAAAGACGCATATATTGCCCTCCTTAAGAAAGAAATTTGCGGTTTAGAAAGAAGTTTAGAGTATTATAAATCTAATGCATATCGATATTTACTAAAAAGTAAAACTGTTAGAAGAAGAATTTCTAGAAGAATAAAGATTGCTGAACACATGAAAAAGAAAAAACAGGTTGAGCTTCAAAAATTAGAAAACAGAGAATGGAGTCCTAGGCCATTTTCTTCAGAAACACATCAAAAAAATACTAATTTGAAATATTTGCAGAGAAGTATTGAAAAACAAATTGAACTTGGTCAAAAGCCTTATCGATTTGTCAGTCCGGTGGCTAAGAAAAGCAGAAGCAGATCTTTATCCATTCCTCCTGAAAATTATCTTAAGGCGTCTTAATATTGTTCACTAAATGGAGCTCGCTAAAGGGATAAATACATTTCTACAAATTAACAATCCGCCAGCTCCAATCAGAACCATTTGGTAATGCCGACTTAAAGTTAAACTTAGTAGGCTTATCATTTTGAGATATCCAAACTTTCCCAATGAACCGAGTATCATAAACGTCGCCATTTCTTAAAATTTCTAGTTTAAGTGCAACTTCACCATTACCTTTTAAATATCCTTTCCATAATCCGAATTTAGAATCTAGTTTTTTAAAAGAGACTCTATTTATCTCAGCAGTGCTATTTTGTTGCATCGGAACAAAGCTTCTAATTTGAGGAAGTTTTTTATTAGTAAATTTTTTATTTTCTTCAGGGCATTTTGAATATTGTACATGGCCGTTAGCACAAACTCTTCTCTTAAATTGCGCAGACGCATTTAAGGGTAAAAGCAGTATTAAAATTATTACTAGTTTTTTCATATTTCTTACTTCCTATTAAAGTAAACAACATTTTATATCCAAAGAACAGTCAGTGATTTAGATGCCTATACTTGCAGATAAGATCTAAAAGAGTTATAAGCTCTTAAAATGACTAAAAAATACTCTTTCCCTAAAGATAAGATAAAAATATTGCTACTCGAAGGAGTTCATGAGTCTGCAGATGCATTTCTCAAATCATCTCATTATACTAACGTTAAAAAGCTTCAAACTTCTCTTAGTGAAGAGGAGCTTATAAAAGAACTTTCTGATACACATATTCTAGGTATTAGATCTAAAACTCAAGTAACTAAAAATCTTTTAAAAAGTGCGCCTTATCTCTTAAGTATTGGATGCTTTTGTATTGGTACAAATCAGGTTGATTTAAATGCTGCAACTAATTGTGGGGTGCCAGTTTTTAATGCTCCATTCAGTAATACGCGAAGTGTAGCTGAACTTACGGTTGCTCTTGTTGTCACACTTGCGAGACGTGTTTTTGAAAAATCTCAAAAAATGCATCAAGGCATATGGCAAAAAAGCGCTATTGGTTCCTACGAGGTAAAAGGAAAAACATTAGGTATTATTGGATATGGTCATATTGGGTCTCAAGTAAGTTTATTAGCTGAAAGTTATGGCATGAATGTTATCTCGTATGACATACAAAGTAAGTTAACTTACGGAACTGCAAAAAGTAAAAATACTTTAGAATCAGTACTTTCGGAAAGTGATTTTGTTACTCTTCATGTGCCAGAAACTGAAACGACAAAAAACATGATTACTGAGGACCATCTTAAAGCAATTAAAAAAAATGGTTATTTAATCAATTTAAGTCGCGGATCAGTTGTTGATTTAAATGCCCTTAAAAGAGTTTTAGAGTCAGGACATCTTGCAGGAGCTGCAGTTGATGTTTTCCCTAAAGAACCGAAGTCTAATGATGAACCTTTTGAGTCAGTTCTACAAGGGATACCTAATGTGATTTTAACTCCACATATTGCAGGTGCAACTCTAGAAGCTCAAGAAAAGATTGGGAAAGAGGTGGCTGAAAATTTAGCTAAATATATTGATTCTGGTATTACTTCAACTGCAGTGAACTTTCCTAAAGTTAATCTTCCAGATCACGAAAACTGTCATCGTCTTTTAAACATTCATAGGAACGTTCCCGGAGCGCTTCATCAGATAAACGGTGTAATTGCAGAATTAGGGATAAACATTGAAGCTCAATATTTATCTACCTTTAACGAAATAGGTTATTTGGTAATGGATGTTTCAGAAAACACTTCTAAAAATTTAAAAGAACAAATAGAAAAAATTGATATTAATATAAAAACAAGGTTGCTTTTTTAAATGAAGATTAGAGTTGGAACAAGAGGGAGCAAGATGGCGTTAGTTCAAACAGAGCTAGTCATTGATGAGTTAAAAAAATCATTTCCTGATTTAGAAGCTGAAATAGTTGTTCTTAAAACTGCTGGAGATAAGAGACAAGGTACTGCTGATGCGGCGGTAGTAGATAAAAGAAAATGGATGCATGAGTTGGAGTTAGCAATACTTAATGGAGAGATAGATGTATCCTGTAATAGTGCCAAAGATATGCCAGCAGAAGTGGCGGAAGAAACCTTAGTTGTTTCTGCTCTTAAGCGAAGCGATCGAAGAGATGCAATTATTCTTAACTATGCAAAAGAATTTAGTAGTTTTTCTGAAATTCCTGATGATGCGATAATTGGAACTTCTAGCTTAAGAAGAAGAGCTCAAATTCTTTATAAGAATCAGTCAATAAATTTAATAGATTTTAGAGGTAACATTAATACAAGAATATCAAAGCTTAAAAGCTCTGATGAAGTGTATGGTATAGTTGTTGCAGCTGCCGGTTTAGAGCGTTTAGGTGTTAGTAGAGAGCAATATCACCTAATTCCACTCGAAGAAATGCTTCCTGCAGTGAATCAAGGGGCATTAGCTCTTCAATATTTAGCTAAAAGAGACGATTTAACTGAAATTTTCTCTAAAATTCAAAATTCTGATTCTCAAAGAGAATTTATTGCAGAAAGAATTTGTGTTCAAAATTTAGGAGCAGGGTGCCATTCAGCTATAGGAATTAATGCTGTTTCTACTGCTGAAGAAACTAAACTAAAAGCTTCAGTTTTTTCTAGAGATGGCCAATCTATTATCAATTCTGAGAAAACTTTACAAAAAGGGATGGAATTAGAGTTAGGTATGGAGGTAGCGAAAGAACTTCTTGAACATGGAGCTGCTAAACTCTTATGCGATTAGATGCAATTGTTATTGGTGCTGGTATATCTGGGTTATCAGCTGCTTATTTTCTTCAAAAGCAAAATCAAAACTTTTTAATTTTTGAGCCAAATAAAATTGGTGGTTTTATTCAAACTGAGCATAGAGAAGGCTTTCAATTAGAGCTTGGTCCAAATGTTTTAGTTAAGAAAAGTTTTTTTGAAAAATTTATTAAAGAATTACAATTAGAAAGTTCAATTGTTTATCCTGAGTTTTCAGATTATGAACAGTTTGTTTGGTATGATAATCAACCTACAAAAGTTCCTAAAAAAATTTTAGAATTCATTAAAACTGACTTAGTCTCAGTGAATGAAAAGATTAACTTGCTTTTTAAGCTTTTTAGTAAAAAAGTTTTTAAAACTCAAATTGATTTAAGTGTTTTTGATTTTTTTAAACCATTGTTAGGTCCAAATTTTCTCATGAATATTTTTAATCCAGTTATGCAAGGTATATACGGTGGAGATATAAAAAATTTAAGTGCCAGGAGTGTTTTTCCTGATATTTGGAATTTTGTTGCTAAAAAACAATCAATTTTTTCGTATATTAAGCAAAAGAAAGATAAGCCTAAAATTTTTATGCTAAAAAATGGGAATGATTTTTTAGTTAAAAAAATTACTGAATCACTTCCAGATGATTGTATTCGTAATATCACAGTGGAGAATGTAAGTTTTAATCAAGAAAAGAGAGAGTTTGAAGTTCTTACAAGTACTGGTGAAAAGTTTTTTGCTAAAAAAGTTTTCATTGGCACTTCAGGTAAAAGCACTGCAAAGTTATTTTCAGAAACTAGCAATGAAAAGTTTATCCAATTTTCAAAAAAGATTGAGGGTCTTAAATTTGCTCCACTTGTTGTTGTTCATGCAAAGACAAAAACTAAAAAATTAGTAAGTGAAAAAGCTTTTGGTGTTTTATTTCCTCCGGTTAGAGAATCAGGCTTTTTAGGCGTGATGTTTAATTCTCAAATTTTTCCACATCTAAAATCAAACAATGATGAGCTTTTAACTATCTGTTTTGGTGGAGTAGCAAATCCAGATATTTGCAGTGTTTCTGAGGAAGAAATAAAAAAACGAGCTATCTCAGAGCTAGATAAGTGTTTTGGAGTTAAGAGCGCTCATGTGATTTCAGTAAAATATTGGAAAAATGCTATTCCTCAATATAATCAAGGTCATCATAAATTGAATTCTGAAATGGCTAACTTAGAAAATGCTTTTCCTGGACTTCACTTTATTGGATCAGATATTGGAGGTGTCGGAGTGGCAAATAGACTAGAGCGAGTTTACAAAGCTTTTAATTTGCTTAGTTAAAAGGTATAAGAAGTTTTATGAAATTCGAAAAATACGGATGCAAAAATTCAAAAGATAAAATTGGCGTTTTAATTGGGCAATTAGGAACGCCAGATGCGCCAACGAAAAAAGCTCTACGCCCTTATTTAAAACAATTTTTATCTGATAGACGTGTTATTGAAAAAAATAAATATCTTTGGTGGCTGATTCTTAATGGAATTATTTTAAATGTAAGGCCAAAAAAATCTGCAAAACTTTATAAGAGAATATGGGGTGAAAAATCTCCACTTTTAGATATTACTGAAAAATCAACTCAAGCTTTAGAAAAAGAGCTAAAAAAAGTGCATTCTAGTATTGAAGTTGTTTTTGGAATGCGCTACGGGAAACCTTCGCTTGAAAAAGGTATTGATGAATTAATAGAAAGAGGGTGTAAGAAGATTTTACTTTTTAATATGTATCCTCAATATTCTGCTGCAACAAGTGCTTCGAACTATGATGCTGTTTTTAAACATTTACTCAAAAGAAGAATTGTTCCAACTCTAAGAGTGGCTGAGCCATATTATGTTAATCCAAATTATATTGATTCTTTGGCGTTTACAGTAAACGAGTTTTTGAATTCTCTTGAAGTAAAGCCTGAATATTTAGTTTTATCATACCATGGTATTCCTGAAGAGTATGTAGAAAAAGGTGATCCATATTGTTGTATGTGTACTGAAACAACAGAGGCGCTTTTACCTCATATAAATTTTCCTAGAGAAAAGATAATTCATACTTACCAATCTAGATTTGGAAAAGATCCTTGGCTTGTTCCTTACACCGATGAAACAATTAAAAAACTTGGGGAAAAAGGAGTCAAAAGAATTGCGCTAGCAGCACCTGGATTTACGGCTGATTGCTTAGAAACTTTAGATGAACTTGGAAATGAAGGAGAAGAAGAGTTTATAGAAGCAGGTGGAGAACATGTAGATTTAGTTCCATGTTTAAATGACCATCCTCATTGGGTTAGAAGTATGAAAGATATCATAATTTCTGAAATTGACTCTTGGCTTAAGACTGCAGAGAGATCGAGTAAAAATCCTTGTAATATAGCTTGTCCTGTTTTAGTTGAGAAGAAAGCGGCTAATTCCTAATTATTACATGTTGTTATGATTCCCTCATTAACTTTTTGTAAGCGTTCAGGTTGCCCAATCTCTTAGTTTTTAAGTATTTGAAAATACTCAACGTGTAGTAGCACGCTTCCGTTTTTCAAATACTTAAAAGCCTCGACCTTGAACAACCTGAACGCTTACAACTTTTTATTTCTGAAAAATCGTAAAATAATACAGTTACTTATTTAAAATTTTTAGTTACTCTCAAGTCTATGAAATCTTTTAAAAGTATTTTAGCTATTGGAATTACTCTTGTAATTTTTGTTTTTCTAATTTTAAAAATCAATTGGCAAGAAGCCTCAAATCATTTAAAAAATATTAATTATTTTTATTTTATACATTGTACGGTAGTTATCTTGGCGCAATTTTTACTAAGAATAGTAAGATGGCATATCTTACTACCGAGTGAAAATTTTAAGAGCCTTAAAAAGGACTTCAGTGCGCTTTTTGATGCTTTTAACTTAGGAAATTTTGCAAACTTTATTTTACCATTAAGGGCAGGTGAGATTATTCGACCTGGAATTTTAGCTAAACGGTCTACTTATTCTTTCTCTTCTTCCTTTGTTTCTATAGTTATTGAAAGATTTTTTGATTTATCTTGTGTTTTGTTATTACTTAGTATTTCGTTAAAGTTTATTGAAGGCATACCTGAAAAATTTCAAGTTGGAGTTTATGCTCTAGGAACCCTTGCAGTTGTTTTATTCATTTTTATATTAGCTTCTATTTTTTTACCAAAACTTTTACTGCAAATTGCTGATTTTTTTCTTAAATTTTTACCACTTAAAATTAGAACTCCGTTGGCTGAGTTTAGTAGAGATATTGTAGAAGGTAGCAAGGTTTTAAGGCAGAAAAAGAGACTGCCTCTAATTGTGGTTCTTACTCTACTTTTGTGGTTTTTTAGTGTATTACAGTTTTATTACACCTTATATTTATTTCCTGATATCAATCATTCTATGAAGCTTGCCTTGATTCTAACTGTTTTTGTTGGACTAGCAGTAGCAGCCCCAAGTGCGCCAGGTTTTTTAGGGGTTTATGAAGTGGGAGTTATAGGAGCATTTCTAGCTTTTGGTTTAGACGAAAATATAGCCACTGCATATGCTTTAATTAGCCATATTTTTCAGTATGTAGTTATTCTTTTATTGGGATTTCTTTCTCTATTTAGGACTGGGATGAAGTTTTCTGAATTTTCTGCTAAGTAGTTTGATTAGGGAATAAGTAATTGATAGTGTTATCTTCAGAGGGATAACTATATGACGCATTTAGAAAACTCAAGGAATTCTTATCATTTATACCAAACTCCAAGCGATTTGAGGGATTTTAATCAGTGGGAAAGTATTGTGAAAGCAGCAAGTTTAGCTGTAACCATAATAGCTGAGATTGCAAGAGATTATGAGGCTGCTTCTGAATCTGAGAGAAGTGAAATGTTTGATATGGGGCGTGCTTCTAAAGATAGTACAGGAGGGTATTTAGAAATTTTTGATGTTGAATTAAACGATCAAGCATTTCATAGAAGCATTGGTACAGTAGCTCATTTAGGTGAAGGAAGAGAATCAGCTTTTGCCCGCTTTTCAGCTGAGAAACGGCAGAGACTTTTACGCATAGGGCACACGACATCTTATGAATCAGCAGATAAAGACAAGCAACAGTATGCAGGTGCGATAAAATTACTTAAAAAAGTTTTTTCTTTTTCTGGTTTAGCCCCAGAAGCAGATGAATGTGTAGCAGCTTATGTTGCTTTGTCTCATAATTATTTTAGTCTTGATGGAATAAAAAAAATCCTTTCGCATAATGAGCTTTTAAATGTGTTTTTAGAAAGAGTTGATAGTTATGCTGAGAGTAGTGTGGCTGAAAGAGCTTCCTCTTATACTGTTTCAATGAGTAATGAGAGTATTAGTCATACTTTTTCTATTAATTCTTTTCCTGAATATTGGTCACTTTTATCTCATATCAGAAAAAAGAGCTTCTAAGGCTTTGTGAGGGGCTTACATCACGCTCTCTTGGGAAGGCTCTAAGAGAATTAGAAACTTCTCAATTAATGAAATTTAGCGAGAAAAATATAAGTTTTAATGATTTTCCAATTCTTGGGGTGGGGGATTTTATAAATGAAAATTTGGGAGGAAGAAAAGGCACTAGATCAATTCCTGTTCCTAGAAAGCTAATTAAATTTCTAGCTAGTACTAACAAACCAACACTTTTTATAACTCTAATTGCTTATCTTTTACGTGGATTATCAATAAAAAGGGGAACAGGGGAAGCTAATTCAAAAGGAACTGTTAAGGCTAGTTGGATAGCTAATGCTTTTGGAATCTCACTTCGTTCTGCTAAAAGCTCACGTAGAGAACTTATAAATCTTCAAATAATTTCAAAAGATGAAACTTCATATCAGAGAAAACTAAACCGAACAGGATCATATTTTATAATAAATACCGAGTGGGGAAGAGCCGTAAATAACTCCCAATTTGCACCCCCTAGTACTAAAAAGTGCACTGAATTTGCACCCCCTATAGAGAGACTTAAAACTACTAAAGTAATTAAAAACCATAAAACTAAAAAATTTAATTCTGGTCTTAAAAAGAAAAAAATAAAACCGCCAAACATTTTTAATTTCAGTTTGGATGAGCTTAAAATGAGAGATTCTAACGAAAAGCTTTACTGGCAAGCTGTTGATAGGGGGCTTATCAAGCACTCAGAAGCGAATGTTTTAAATTGGCTATCAGCCACAGTTAGAGCTTCAAAATTTGAGAATACAATCCCCATTTTTATGGGAATAATTAAGAAAAAGCTCTGGCAAAATATAACATTGGAGGAAGAAGATCGGGCTCGTTTAGCGCTAAATAAAGCTCGGGATATTAATCCAATGATATTTAAAAAAGTTGCTTAAGATTCTTATAATGGTAAAATTTAAGTCAGGAGTATTATTTTTATGACACAACAAGAACAAAAATCAGCACTGTATTTTGAAGAAATAGTTCATACAGGATCTAGTCCAGATTGGTATTATGGTTCACAACAATTAAACGGAACTTTACCTACAATTAATTCGAAAGTAGAAGAAGCGATAGAAACCAAAAAAGAGCCAGAATATATTAAAATAAGTGATAAATTAGAGATTCGTTTTAACGAACATGCTGATAAAAGATACATTGCTCCGCATAATGCAGTAGATTTTAGAATAAGCGTAAATGGCGAGATTAGGGAACTAAGTCTTTACTTAGATTCGCACAGTAAATCAATGGAAACCCAAGAAGAAAATTTTAAAAATTCAGGTTTTAATTTTGCATTAGAAGAAGAAAGCGAAGTACTTTACAGAGAGATATTAGATATTTTAAAAACTCATGATATTAACTCTTTTGAAAGTTCTAATAGTTTAAAAGAAGCAATCTTAAATAGTGAAACTTTAGGAGAGGAGAAAGAGCCACTAGCGGAACTCGCTTATATTATTCGTTGGGGATACATTAAACATGCCTCTGGTGGGTTCTACGTCGACAGCGATGGCGACTTGGAGGCGATCGAGCTTTCCCGCGATGCGTATCCTGGCGGCTTTGCTTTGGGTTCGCGTTCGGCGGGTTCGTCTCCGGAATAAAAATATTTGATAGTTGATTTTTGAAATCTTGATCTTTCTTTAATTTTTGATTTTTGATCTTTTTTTCAGCACTGTGTGCTGAAAAAAATTATTTTTAACGACAGAAGTAAAAAGCAAATTTAATCGCCTTGAGCGATTAAATTTCCCACCCCCCAGCCCATTACTCTTTAGGAGCAATGAGCATAAAAACCCCTACGGGGTAAGATCTACGCCGGACACACTAAAGTGTAATACTAAAAATAACTACTTGTAGTTATTGAAAAAGGCATCTGTTAGAATCCTTTTTTTCTTTCTAAGCATCCAAAATTACAGAAAATAGATTTATGAGCTTATCAAAGAAAAAGATGATCACGTTCACTCTTCCTGTTGAGGAGTATACCGAACTTTTAGCCAAAGCGGAAAAAGAAAATAAAAGCAGAAACATTGTAGCTAAAGAAATGCTAATTGAAGCCTTAAAAGAGGAGAGTAATGAAAGGCGAGTATTAAAAGAATTTGCCTCATTAAGAAAGCTAATGTATCGGATGATTCACCTAACAGCAGGTTCAGGAGTGGCTAATTTAAAAGCTCATAAAGATAAGTTAACAGACCCAGAAGCGTTAACTTATGAAGTATCATTTCAGAAATATTTAGAGCATTACAAGGTGGAATAAGGTGCTTTCAATTCATCGTTTAAAGGGAATTGTAGCAGCTAATTATTACGAAGTTCTTCGTGAAGATGATTATTATACACGATCTGAAAAGCAAGATGCGGAGTGGTTTTTTGGAGAAAGTTTTGGACTTTCAGGAGACGTAAAACAGCAGGAATTTACATTTATTTTATCAGGTTTTGATAAAAGTGGGCGAAAAAAACTAGTTAAAAGTGCTGGGGCTAAAGATAGAAGAGTAGGGTACGATCTAACCTTTAGTTTACCAAAAAGTGTATCAATAATGCACGTTTTGGGAGATAAAAAGGTTAAGAAAATAATCGATCAAGCTCATGATGAAGCGATTAAAAAGGTATTAAAGAATTACGTTTTTCCAAACATAAAATCGAGAACTGGGGCAAAAGGGCACGGGGAAAAAGTAGGTGATTTAGAGTTTGCAGTAGCATCATTTAGGCATAATACTAATCGCAATTTAGGCCCTCATTATCATTCACATGTGGTTTTAGCGAACGTTGGCATGGACAAATCAGGGCGCACAAGGTCAATAATTTCAGACTCAATTTATGACTTAAAAATGTCAACAGGAGCACTTTATAGGGCAGAAGTTGCACATGTTCTTGAGAGGGATTTAAACATAAACATAGTGAAAGCTCCAAAGGGAGATTTTGCAGTTGAATTTGTTCCAAAAGATGTAGTTAGAGCCTTATCATCTAGAAGGCAAGAGATAGAGGCGGAGCTTGAAAAATTTGGTCGCTTTGATGCAATAACTAGTCAAATTGCAACACTTAGAACTCGTGCAGAGAAGAAAAATCTTAATAGAGAAAAGATAAAAGAGCACTTTGATAAACTTTTTAAAACGCTCGGGTTTACGAGAGATATTTTTTTAAAAGAGCTTGAAATTGATCAAAAAAAGTATGTTCCAAGGCATGATATTGATTTGCAAGATTTATTTGAGAAATCTTTTAAAAAGATAGCTAAAAAGCAATCCACTTTTACTAAAAGGGATGTTGTTAAAGAAATGGCATTTGAGGCTCAAGGGAAGGGGGTTGGAATGGATGGAATTCTTCATACCATTCAAAGAAGATTGAAAAGAGATCCTGAGTTAGTGCTTTTAAATGATAAAAGAACCGTTAATAAAGCATCCCTTATACGTGAATCGATGGGTAAGAAAAGAAAGAAATCACCACCAAAGATATTTATTGAAGATGAACTATATACAACACTTACAACACTTAAGCTTGAAAGAGATTTACTTTATAAAGTAAAGGAAATGTCTAAGAGAAAGGGACTGCCAGTTTATCAAAAACAGTATGATAAGGCTGTAAATAAGCGTCTTACAATGACAAATGAGCAGAAAAAGGCACTGGGATATATCGTAGATCCAAGGTCTCAATTTAGGTTTGTGGATGGGATTGCAGGGGCAGGGAAGAGTTATGTTTTTGGAGCTGCTAAAGAAATTTGGGAAGAATCAGGGCATAAAGTAATCGGAGCAGGGCTTTCAGCTAACATTGCTAGAGGCTTTGAAAGTGGAACTGGAATTAAAAGCCAAACACTAGCTAGTTTAATTCGAGATATTAAAAACGGTACTGTTTACTTGAATTCAAAAACGGTAATTGTGATTGATGAAATAGGGATGGTTGATACTAACACCTTAAGGCAGTTAGTTAATATGACTTACAGAAGTGGCGTAAAGATAGCAGGTGCTGGGGCAAACGACCAACTTCAACCAATTGATCTTGGTGGTGCAATTAAGCGTATAAAAAAAGATTTAGGTTCAGCAGTTCTAAATGACATTTGGAGGCAAGAAAAAGAAGCTTCTAAAGAAGTAATCAGAGACTTAAGGGCAGGAAAAGCAAAGGAAGCACTTAATAAAATAATCGATCAAGGTCGTCTTTTTATCGGAAAAACCCAAGAACATGCAGAGGATCAACTAATCCACCAATGGGCAGAATCTGGGGCTGTGAAAAACCCAGAGGATCATTTCATTTTAGTAGGCACTCATGCAGAAACCAGAAGACTAAATGATAAGGCTCAATTAGAAAGGTTAACTCGTGGGTTTTTAGGGGAAAACGTCGTTAAACACGATGAAGGCTTAATTTACGAAGGAGACAGGATTGTATTTAAAGAAAATAATAGAGAGCTTGATATTGATAACGGCATGTTTGGAGTTGTTAAGAGAATTGATGAAAAAACACGTAAAATATCGGTAAAAATCATTGGTTTGAAAGATAATAATGAAAGAGAGATCGATTTAAATGAGTACGAAAAAGTAAAACTTGGCTATGTCGATACCACTCATTCACAGCAAGGGGCAAGTATCCCATACACGTATACTTTAATTGGTTCAATGCTTCATCGTGAAATGGCATATGTTCAAGAATCTCGGCATATAAAACGCAATCTTTGGTTCGGGGCTAAGAACTATGTTGAAGATGTTGATGCACTAATTGCTAGAAGAATGGCTTTTTCGAAAAGAAAGCACATGGCAGTTGATTATATAGATCAGGCTAAATCTAATCTTGAATATGAAAAATCTTTTCGTGAAAAGCTTACAAAATACCGAGCTTCTAAGAAGCGTGAAGATGAGAAAATTATGAATTATCTCTTAACCCAGAGTAATACTATGTTCTATGAAAAGGAACGGGAAAAACAAAGGAAACTCGAACTAAAACTAGGAATTAAAGGGCGAGGAAGAAGTCGCTAAAGCTAAGCATTTTTAGAGCTAATTACCTTAGCAAGTTTTTTAGTTGAAATACCAACTTTAAAAAGAGCTCTTATAATTAGATCGAGCGTTACATCAGGAGAGCCTTTTTCTAGTTTAGCAATTCTTGATTGACTTGAATTTAAGCTTTTTGCAAGTTCAGTTTGAGTCATATTAAGATCAGTCCTAGTTTCCCTAACAAGTCTTATTAACTTTTGCTTAAGTGCAATTAAGTTAACTTCTTCTTCGCTTAAGTTAAGAAACTCTTCTGTACTCCCTACTCTCCACCCTGCTTTTTCTAACGCTTTTATCTTACTTTTTCTCATACTTATTACCCTTTAAAGTGAGTCATAACGTTTAATTCTCTTTTTACAAGTATCTATAACTTTTTTAGGAGTTTGTTCCGTCTTTTTTGGAAAAACTTCTAATATTACTATCGCATCATCATCTACTCTGTAGATAATTCGCCACGTTTTATTGGTATCTTTATCAACAACTCTGAGCTCATGACACCTTTTGCCAATTGAAGGCATAGGTCTCGATTCTGGCATTTCTAAAGATTCCCCTAATTGTAACTCTCTTAAAAGAAAACCTGACTTTAATCTTGCCTCTCTAGAGAATGGTGGAGTCTTTATTTCGTTGTGTAACCAAACAACTGGCTTGTTTAATATCATATGTCAAATCTGACATATTGTCAAGCAAAAAGTCAAGCCCCTTTTTCGCTAGTTAAGATTTTTGAAAGCTAATATTTTGGATTTAAACCGTAGTTTGAAAGTTCTACTCACTAGAATCCTAACTTCTAGTGAGTGACTTTCTTTCATTCTTTAAGATTTTTGGTTGACAGAAAATTGAATTCTCTATCTAAAAAAGAACTGATTTCTAATCTGATTTTCTAACTTTTTAGTATTAGCATGAGACAAAATACCTAAATAAGATTGTAGAGCTTGGTTCATCGAGTACTCAGCAATTTCTCCTGATAAATACTCATCTAGCCTTTTTGAAAGCTTTTTAAGCATTCTTCTTTTAGTAACTGTTCTCAGCACTCTATAGTGAGAAAATGTTACATATCCTAGAAAATCAAACCCTTGAGAAATTGGCTTTATGCTAATTTTATTGGGATGCAGTTTAAGTAGGAGATTTTCTTTTAGAAATAACTCTAGTTTGAGAACTAGTTTCTCCAAATCGTATTTATTACGAGAAAGGATAATTAAATCGTCTGCAAACCTCATATAAAACTTAATTTTTAGCTTATGCTTTATAAAGCGATCTAGTTCGTTTAAGTAAATACTAGTAAAGATCTGAGATGTTAAATTACCTATTGGCATACCTTTTCCCTCAGTTATAGAAAAGCTATTAATGACTTGCTGAATTAGGTTTAGAAACTTTTTATCCTTTATATCTCGACTTATTATCTTGAAAAGTATTTGATGATCGACCGTATCGTAAAATCGTTTTACATCGCATTTTAATGCCCAAGAATTGAGGGTATTATTTTTACTTACTTTTCTTAGCATTTTTCTTAAGTTTTTAACTGCCCTATGAGTTCCTTTCCCAACTCTTGAAGAATACATATGATAAATAAATTTAGGCTCATAAATTTCATTTAAGGTCGTATAAACTGCTTGATGAACTAACCTGTCTTCTACATGAGCTTTTCTAATATGACGAACTTTTGGGTCTTGTAGGAAAAAGGAGTTATATTCACGATGCTTGTATTTTTGAGCTAAAAGTCTCTTTTCTAAATTAAAGATATTTCTTTCTAAAAATCTTTCATACTGAATTACATCTCTTCTCTTTCTTTTACCTTTTCTAAACAAAAACCATGAATTGAATAGGTGTTCTATAGAAATCGTTTTATTAAAGAGCTTATCTATTGAATTCATCTAAATAACACCTATGGATAAGTTTGATGTGCCAATAATTAAAAAAATGTATGATTTTTATCTTAATATTCATGCTCATCAAAAAAATATTCCCAAACTAGAAAGATTTACTATTTGGAAGAAATTACAAGATACTTCTATTATAACTATCGAGAACTTAATCCATATAGGCTACACGGAACAATCAAAACGACTTGAAATACTTTTAAATACTGGTATTCAAATCGATCTTCTACGCTTTTTTATAAGGCTTAGTTTTGACACTAAAACCATTAACCAAAAAACATACATTAAATTCCAATCCCAAATTGATGAAATCGGTCGTATGCTAGGTGGTTGGATAAAAAGCACTAAAAGAAAATAAAAAATGAGAGATAGAAGTTCCGAAGAGGGCGAAGCGACAACCGAGCCAGCCGCAAAAAGAGCTTCTAAGGAGCGATCTACTAAGCCTCACTAGTGTCCCGTTAAGAGTTGAATAAATTCAATTGGTTACTATCCTGAGTATCATTATGAATTTCGTTAATATCATTTAAAGCAGTAAAAATAGGTATTTTATGAAAAAGAGCAATGCTCAAAAACTGTAGAATTGA
>CALJRW010000039.1 GCA_937976335.1 uncultured bacterium
AGTATGGATTTAAAAATTTAAATACTAAAAATATAAAAACATTTGCTGGTTATAATTTGTATGTAAGAGAAGACCTACCTCGCAAATCGTAATTTTTTTTCAGAAATTACTTTTCGCGATAAATATAGTCACCGATTTTGAGTTTTTCTTAAAAACTCAAAATCGGCGACTATATCTTTAAAGTTCCTCTAAAGCCTTAGTCAAAGTCATTAATCTTGAAGTTTGACCTAAGTCATTAACTGCATCATAAAGCGCTACTGTTAGAGCTCGGTCTAAAATTTTAGTAGATAAACTTCCTTTTTTGACAAGCAAAGCATACTCTTCGCGTCCTCCATAATACCCTTTACTAACAGTTACTTGATAACCATCTACCACACATGATAAATCAACACAGCCAGGAGTATCTTCGGTCCTTTCCCAATTATCTATTGTTTCATCACGAAGTCTGTTGATAAGTTTTTGAATAAATAAGTACGCTTCTTTTTTAAATGAGCTGACCTTAGTACTAAAAAAATTTTTATATATCCCTTCAAGAGAGACATACAACTTTCTAGCAATTCCTCCATCAGCTAAAAGAGTACATGATCTATCAGCACTTCTAGATCTAGCATAAGGATCAGTAAGCTCAGTATGCTTCCAACCTTCAGCTCTTAACTCGACTGTAAAATTAGTATTTGCAGCAGGATAGTGAGAAAATCCGCGACCGACAAACTCACTTCTAAGTGGCGTCGAAGCCCTCATAACTAAAACACCTGCTGGAATATTTAGCGTATAGACTTCTTCCCAAGTCTTTCTTGGTTTTTCAAATAATTGATTATGCTTTAAAGGCTCACCCCCTTTTTTCCAGGAATCGACATCTGTACGATGCAAAATATCTTCTACTTTTTTTAGCAAAAGTTCCTGCTGGCTACCGTGATCTGATAGAGCATTTTTTCTTTTTTGATTTTCCCCTTCTTCCATAAACCTATTTAATTTAAACCTGAATATTCTTGATAAATATAATGCTTTACATAAAGGTTATGCTGTCAGCTAAGAGAAAAGTTACATAAAACCTTGAACCTGAAGTTATGTTATGAGATAGTTATAAACCAACTAGTTGGTATATGTTAAAAAAATGAATAAAATCAAAGATTTAATCTTAAATGTTGCCTTTATTGAGTTCTGGAAAAATGGTTACTCTGGCATTTCATTCAATGATATCATTAAGTTAACTCAGCTTAGCAAAGGTGGTGTATATCATCATTTCTCATCAAAAAGAGATTTAGCATTACAAGTCATAGAAAACAAAGTAAAAAATTGGCATGAAAAGACATGGCTTAGCCCTCTTAATCTACATAGAAATCCTATTAAAGGACTAAGCAAGTCTATAAAACTATTTCTAGCTGAGGAAAATTTAATCCTAGGCTCTCCTCTTTCGATATTTGACAATGCAGAAGATGAAATGAAGAAGAATATCTTTGGTATTTACGAAATATGGGAAAATTCTATTCAAAACAAGCTCGAATATGGGATTAAAAGAAAGCTTATCAATTCGGATATTGATTCAAAAGAATTTTCAAGGCACTTTATTTGTAATATTGAAGGCACATTAGCTATCTCAAAGAATACTAAAAACCCTAAATATATCAAAAAATCATTAAACTCTTTACTATCATACACCCAATCACTTGCTTCACAGTAAGTTTTTCCCTGCGTGCAAATTTTGCGTAGTTCACCGCATAAAATGCTATGGAGAATATAAACTTTAGCTTTTAAAGCTTTTTATTCTTTCGCAATTTCAAGCACTTAAGTAATCTCTTAGTATTGGCACACCTATTGCAAAGAAATCAGTAGTTCTCCTAAAAGAATTTTATAATTTTTTTTAGGTTTTATTAGGTTTTTAACCCGAACTATTCAAATGCCTTATGTTTAAGCCGTTTGAATAGTTCGGGTGGTTTTTTTTAATAAAAGGGAGTGTCAATGTCTAAGTCTTCGCAAGATTCAAATAAAGTTCTTAATTATAAAAAATACAATAGAGAGGAGAAAGAAGATCTCATCAAAGATTATCTACCTCTCGTAAAGAGAGTTGTGCACAGACTTTCCGCAAGACTTCCAAAAGATATAGATATTAAAGAAATGATCAATTCAGGAATTATTGGCCTAGTTGATGCAATGGAAAAATACAATCCATCTCATGATACAAGCTTTCAAACTTATGCTCAATTTAGAATCAAAGGAGCTATCTTAGATAGCTTTAGAGCTCAAGATTGGCTACCTAGATCTCTTAGATTTAAATCACACAAACTTGAAGAAGCATATAAAACAATAGATCAAAAACTTGGCCGCTCTGCCACAGATGAAGAAGTTGCTAGAGAATTAGGAATAGAAGTTAGTGCTCTTCAAAAAGCTTTAAACCAAGTAGGCAATATTGTAATGCTTAGTTTTGAAGATTTAGGCTTTGGTCATGGCGAAGAAAGGTTTAAAGGAAAAGAATGCTTTTCTAGTACTGGCGTAGACCCTCTTAGCAATCTTATGGGAGGAGAGCAAATTAATTATATTGCTAGAGCTCTGGATAGATTACCTGAAAAAGAACGGCTTGTAATTAGTTTATATTTTTATGAAGAACTAAACCTAAGAGAGATAGGTGAAATTCTAGGAGTAACCGAATCAAGAGCCTCTCAAATTAGATCACGGGCATTGATTAGATTGAAACTGTATTTAAAAAATGCAATGGAAGAGTTAAATGATTAATCGATAAGCTACAGAAAATCTAGAAAGTAATTTACGGAAATTACTTTTTGAGACAACTATATACTCAACAAATCATTTGGTTTTTCCGCTTTCAAGCGGGAAAACTAAATGATTTGTTGGGCGAGCAAAATAATGCTGAAGGCGTTTTTTGCCGTAATAAGCACATATACTAAAACACAAAATTTAATACTTAACCTGATATCCTCTCTTCTGTGCAACAAATGGCTGTTTATCTAAATGCCCATAAGCTTTTTCATCCATGATTCTAGCTCTTTCTGCTTTTTTGGCTTTATGCCCTTTACCGATCCAAATAGAGAGACCACTAAGTAGCATCATACCGCCACACACAACAACACAAATTATAATTGCTAAGAATTGCCCCATTCCTCTATTTTTTTTCATAATTAATCTCTCTAAAAGCAAAACGCTCTTTTTAATATTTAACAGTAAACCCCCCAGGTTTTTTCTGTTTTCTTGTAAAATCTGGCTTTCTTTTTTTCTTTAAATTGGAGCCATTATAAATCTCATTTCTTCTGTACTCTTTATGATCGACAATGCACCCTTCTGTGAAAAAAACTAACCAACTAATGACCCCAAAACCTAGAGCGCAAAGAATTACGCTAATCTGAGTTTCTCCATGTTGGTATTTTATAATTCTCTTCATTTTATATAGAGTTATGAAGATTTTCAGAATTTAGGTAGCATAGTCATATAAAAGGGTTAAAATGTTAAAGACATTGCTTTTTAAGTAAAATATACTGCTCGACATTAGGTTTTACCGTTTTTTTGTCAAAGACTAAACGTCTTTGCCTAAATTTTGTGTTTTAGTATATGCGGTTTTATTGGTTCGATTTGGCTAAAGCCAAAGTCTCACTCATCACCAAAAATTTTTAAGTTTTTAGGAAA
>CALJRW010000040.1 GCA_937976335.1 uncultured bacterium
GATAGTGATGATTATCATCTTTTAAGTGATGGAGCAATGCGTGGACAAGATATAATACAGGACAAAGTTTTTGCTAAATGTGGTTATGAAGTTTTGCATATTTTGAACGGTAATTGGTACGACTTAGATGAAGAGGGAAGAAAGACTCTCCTAAGAAATGAACTTTCTAAATTATTGTAGGATGCATAAAAAACACATAAATTTATTCTTAACAATAAGCGTATCATTGAAATTAAATATCTCAATACACTAAAATTTCATATTAAACACACAATTTGCTACTATGTCCTGTAAAATGAGTCGAGCTAAGCAAAAACCAGTTAAAGCGCTAAATGAGCTAAAAAATAAAGCAAAAATCTTGATTGCCGTTTCTGGTGGTGTTGATAGCTGTGTTCTGTTGCATTCTTGTAAGGAATTAAAAAGTAAAAAAAAATGGGAAATTCACGTAGCTCATGTAGATCATTCTTTGAGAGAAGATTCTATAATTGATTACAAGTTTGTTAAAAGTTTGTGCGAGAAGTATGAGTTACAATTTTATCATAAAAAACACATTGGAGAAATTCCTAAATCGGACATTGAAAACTGGGGAAGAAAACTAAGGTATTCTTTCTTTAAAGAATTAGATGAAAAAAATAAATATGACTATATCTTCACCGCACATCATGCGGATGATGTTGCAGAAACATATCTTATGCGCTTAATTGCTAATAAAGAGCCTCGAAGTATTTTAAAATATGATGTTAGTCGAAAAATTTTTCGTCCTTTTTTAGAAATTTCCAAAGCCACTATTTTTGAATATGCAAAAGAGTTTAATCTTCAGTTTAGGGAAGATTCTACAAATTTTGATTCTAAGTATCTAAGAAATAAGATTAGGAATGATTTAATTCCATACTTAAGAGATAATTTTGATCCAGGAATATCTGAAACTCTTTCTAATAGGGCGGTAAGATCAGCTGAAGATTTAATGTTGATTTCTGAATACGTAAGCGAAAAGCTTAAAAAATTAGAAAGTTTAGAATTTGGCTCCAAAGAATGGCTAAACAAACTAAAAGAGCTCTTAAAATCCTCATCAGACGTACTTAAAAATCACATTATTACACAAATGTTAAAAAACAAACTGGGTTTTAATTTGGGAAAGGTGCATGCTAGTAAAGCATCTGATTTTTTCTTAGGTAATTCTGCCCGCTTAGAGCTTCCTTCACACTTTTCTTTAGTAAGAAAGTCTGGCACTATAAAACTTCTTAAAATATGAAAATTATTGAATTTTGTCATGTTTTAAAGCATCTAAAGTTTATAACCTAAAAGCTTTAGGAAAGTTAATTTAACATTAAATTTTGAGGTATTAGTTTTGTCAAGAAATGCATTATTTTGGTTGGTTATAATTCTCTTGTTTATAACTATGTATTCGTTTGTAGATAACAATGCTGATTTAGCGAAGGAAATTTCATACTCCGAGTTTAGACAGGAAGTTTCTAATTCTAACGTTTTGTCCGTTTCAATTGAAGAAGATGTTATTAAGGGAAAGTTTAAGTCTGACAGTAAAGACTTTAAGACAATTATGCCTAAAGATGATTCTTTAGTTGATGAGCTTCTAGAGTCTAAGGTTGAAATAAAAGTCAAAGAAGAAGACGACCAGCCTTGGTATTTAATACTTTTAATTAACTTACTTCCGATTGCTTTAATTATTGGTTTTTGGCTTCTATTTATGCGCCAGATGCAGATGGGAGCTGGAAAGGGAATGAGCTTTGGCAAATCTAAAGCTAAGCTTCTTAATGAAAGTCAAACTAAAGTTACATTTGAAGATGTGGCAGGCATTGACGAAGCGAGAGCTGAGCTTGAAGAAATAATCGGCTTCTTAAAAGATCCAAAGAAGTTTACTAGACTAGGTGGACGAATTCCGAAAGGAGTATTGTTAGTTGGGTCGCCAGGGACAGGAAAAACTCTATTAGCAAAAGCAATTGCTGGTGAAGCTGGAGTGCCATTTTTTAGTATTTCAGGCTCTGACTTTGTAGAAATGTTTGTTGGAGTTGGAGCTTCAAGAGTTAGAGATTTATTCACTCAAGGAAAGAAACATGCACCTTGTATTATTTTTATCGATGAAATTGATGCCGTTGGAAGACAGCGTGGAGCTGGAATGGGTGGTGGGCATGATGAAAGAGAGCAGACACTGAATCAGCTTTTAGTTGAAATGGATGGTTTTGAGTCAAATGAAGGGGTTATATTAATTGCTGCAACAAATAGACCAGATGTTTTAGATCCTGCGTTACTACGGCCCGGTAGGTTTGATAGAAGAGTAACTGTTCCAACTCCTGACTTAAATGGGCGACATGGAATACTTAAGGTTCATTCAAAAAGAACTCCTTTGGATGAAACTGTCGATCTTTTAACCATAGCGAGAGGAACTCCTGGTTTTAGTGGGGCGGATCTTGAAATTTTAGTCAATGAAGCTGCTCTTAATGCAGCAATGCTTAATAGAGATAAACTAACTGCTGCAGATTTTGAGTTTGCAAAAGATAAGGTAATGATGGGGTCTGAAAGGCGTTCGTTGTTACTCACAGATAAAGAGAAGAAAACTACTGCTTATCATGAATCTGGACATGCTCTCGTAGCTAAAAAACTCAAAAATACAGATCCAGTACATAAGCTTACAATTGTTCCGAGAGGATCTGCTTTAGGTTTAATGCAACAGCTTCCTGAAACTGATAGGCATACCTACAGTAAATCCTACTGGTTAGATCAACTTGCTGTATTTTTTGGTGGACGTGCTGCTGAGGAGATAATCTTTGATGACATTAACACTGGAGCCAGTTCTGATATTCAAAGAGCAACTGAAATTGCAAGGAGAATGGTTACGGAGTGGGGAATGAGTGATTCTTTAGGTCCTATTCATTATTCTACCAAGGAAAAGCATATGTTCCTAGGAAGAGATATGGGAAAAAGTAAAGAACATTCTGAAAAAACTCAAGAAGCGATTGATAATGAAGTTAAGGCTATTTTAGAGACTCAAAAAGCGCTAGCTAGTAAGATTCTAAATGATAATATAGAGCTTTTACATAAACTTTCTGATGCCTTACTTGAGCATGAAACGTTAGGTGCAGAGCAAATTGAAAAAATAATAAATGGAGAAGATATAGGATCTGGACCTGATGGAGGTTCAGGAACTTCTGAAACTGGAGAAAACAAAAAAGCTGCGTAAATATAAATGACTAAAGAATTTTTTACTTATTTCTTAATTGCACTCGACTTTATTCTAGTTTCTTATCTTGTTTACCGAATTCTTTTATTAGTTAAAGGAACAAGAGCTACTTCGATTTTAATTGGAATTGTTTTTTTAGTATTACTTTATTTTCTTTCTCAATACTTAAATCTTGTAACTTTAAGATGGACTTTAGGACAATTTTTTAGTTCCTTAATTCTATTTTTTGTTGTTATATTTCAAGAAGAGATACGGAGAGGATTAACAAAATTTGGAGTTAATCCGTTTCTACATAAAACAAATACAAAAGTATTTAGTAAAAGTGTTGAAGATATTACTTATGTTGCGACAAACTTATCTGAACAAAGAATAGGAGCTTTAATAGTTCTTCAAGGTGAGGTTGGTCTAGATGATTTTGTAGAAGATTCTGTTTTAATGGATGCTCTGCTTTCAAGAAAGCTTTTATATTCACTTTTTGTAAAAGATTCAGCATTACATGATGGTGCAGTATTAATCGAAGGAAATAGAATTAGAGCTGCAGGTTGTGTCTTGCCTTTAAGTTACGATCCTGATTTAGACCCAGGCTTAGGAACTAGACATAGAGCTGCAGTTGGGATATCAGAAAAGAGTGATGCAGTGGTTGTTATAGTATCTGAAGAAAATGGCTCTATTTCAATTGCTAGAGATGGTAAGATATTTAGAAACTTAGATGGTGCTAGCTTAAGAGAAAAGTTAAGTGGTCCAGCTATAGAAAAGAAAGAAGTAGATGAAAGCTAAGATTCGTAGTTTAATAAAAAACTGGCCTATTAAATTGTTAGCAATAGCTATTAGCGTTATACTATGTCTTTACTCATATAAGCATGAAGAAAGTGGAAGGTTACCTTTGCTTGTGCCCATTAAAATTAAAAATTTATCGGACGACAAGGTTGTCTTATTGCCTTCAAGCCTTCAAGCGCAAGTAAGAATGAAAGGTTCAACTACAGTTTTGAATGAAGTTATTCGAGTAAATAGATATTTTGAAGTTAAGTTACCAGAAGATGTTAAAAACAGTTTTAAGCTTAGTTTGAGTTCAAAAGATATTAATTTGCCAGCTGGTGTTGAGGTAACTGGAATAGAGCCTTCTGAAATTGAGTTGATATTAGATGATGTGACATCAAAAATAGTTCCTATTGCAGTTACTAGAATGGGGAAAGTTGATTCTGGAATAAGGCTTTTAAGTCAGACTGTTTCTCCTGCAAGAGTAGAAGTCTCAGGCCCTTCAACCTATCTGCAGAAAATCACTAGAATTGAGACTTTTCCAGTAGATATGAGAGAGTTAAAGGAGAGCAAAATTGCTGAAATGGAGTTACGTGTTCCTGGTCAATTTATTAAACTTTCCGAGAATCTAGTTAAGGTGGAACTTAAAGTCGATAATCTAGTTGAAAGGAAGAAATTTACTGAGCTACCTGTGGAAGTGCGTTCAAATGGAGGAGCTAAGGTAGAAATCGATCCAGCTGTAGTAACAGTTGAAATATCTGGTTCTAAAAAAATGTTACAAAAACTTAAATCTGAAGATTTATCTCCTTATATTAAGCTTTCTGATATAGATGATGAAAAAAAAATATCAACTGTATTGATAGACCTGCCTGAGGATATCGAGCTGGTTGATATTTCTCCAAAAAAAGTTAATATTATTATTGATGAATAAAACTGGATTATCATATAAAGAAAGTGGCGTTGATATCGATGTAGCAGATTCAGCTAAAAAGCAAATGAAAAAAGCTATTGATTGTAACGATCCTCGCATTATTAACAAACTTGGCGCTTTTGCTAGTCTTTTTAAGTTCGATTTTTCTAAATATAATAGTCCAATACTTGTCTTTAAGACTGAAGAACCTGGAACAAAACAAAAGTTAGCAGTTCAACATAAAAGTTATAGGTCGGTTTGTTACGACACGATTAACCACTTAGTAAACGATCTTATTTGTACTGGAGCAAAGCCTATTATGGCTCAAGATGCAATAATTTGTGGAAAGTTAGAGCCAGAGGTAGTAAATGAATTTGTTTCAGCATTTGCGGATGCTTGTAAAGAACAAGATTGTTTTTTAACCGGAGGAGAAACTTCAGAACAGCCTGGAGTGGTAGAAGAGGGTACTTATATCTTAACAACTAGTATGATTGGTTGTGTAGAAGAGGATGAAGTTATAGATGGTTCTGGAATCGCAAAAGGGGATGTTGTAGTTGCTCTTGAAGCAAGTGGAATTCACACTAACGGCCTTAGTTTGATTAGAGCTTTAATAAAGAAGTTTCCTAATATATTAAAAGATGAAGTTGACGGAAAAACTTTCTTAGAGCAAATTTTAATTCCTCATCGCTGTTATTATAATAATTTGAAAACTGAATTTCCTAAAAAAACAATAAAAGGCTTAGCTCACGTTACAGGTGGTGGAATTGTAGATAATTTAAAGAGAATTATGCCACAAACTGCTTCTGCAGAAGTAAATTTAGCTTCAATAAAACTTCAACCTGTTTTTAAATTTATCCAAAAAAGAGGCGATGTGAGTCATTCAGACATGCTCAGAACTTATAATTTAGGTGTTGGTATGTTAGCCGTTGTTTCTTCAGATTATTTAGAAGAGTTTACTGAAAATATGATAAATTCTGGTTTGCTTGCTTATGAAATAGGAAAAGTGAGAGATAGAAAAGAAGGGGAGCCTGTCGTTACCCTTGGAGAGCTTCAGTTCTAGTTTTTACATAAATTTTTTCTGTTTTATACTTTTTTTGTTTTATTCTAGAAACTCCCAGCTCCAGAAAAAATATTAACCTCGCAATTAAATACTCATTGCGATAAGATATTAAACAAATTAAACTAAAAGAGCATTCTAAAAAAAGGAGAAATTATATGAAAATGTTTAAATTATCTTTAATTACAGTTTTATTTCTAACTTTATTTTCTTTTACGGCTTGTTCAACTAAAACTTGCCCATATAAAGAAATGAAAGCTAAGTGCGATGCTGGCTGCGCTAAGAGTTGTACAAAAGCTGCTGAAATGAAAAGTAGTCGTGGTAGAAAATGTTCTAAGTGTACTAACTGTACTGGAGCTGATTGTACATGTAATGGAGATGCAGGTTGTACATCGTGTTCTGGCAGTTAGTATCGGAAGGCACTAACTTTTACAGTTTTGGATTACTTTACAAAGAAAATATGCTCTTTAAAAAGTATACTCTGTAAAAAGTATACTCTGTAAGGTATGTTCTGTAAAGTACTCCAAGACTCAAGTTCTAAAGCTGAGAGCTTCAAAAAAAACATGAATAAGGTTATTTCCTCAAATTCAATAATTTCTAATATAGATAAATACTACGATTTCGCAAAAGAATTCATAGATGAATCTAGAATTTTTATCAAAGAAAAAAGAAATAATTCACATAAAATAGAACTTAAATCAGATAACTCTTTAGTTACCTTTATTGATAAAAGTTTAGAAGAAAGATTTAGAAGAAAAGTAAAAGAAACTTACCCAGAACATGGCGTATTAGGAGAAGAGTTTCCAGAATATAACTTAGGAGCTCCACTTAGGTGGGTAATTGATCCAATAGATGGAACTCAAAATTTTGCGTATGGTTTAAAAAGTTGGGGTATAATTGTTGCGCTTCATTTAAATGGAGTGCCCATACTTTCTATTTATGATTTACCAGATTTAAATGAGACCCTTAGTGCTATTAAAGATAAAGGTGTATATAGAAATGAAGTAAAAATAGAATCCTTAAAAAAAGAAATGCCCTTAAACGATAAAAATAGCAGTATATATATCAGTAGACCTAATAATTTTAAAAGAAATTCTCAATTTGAAATGTTTTACGAAATTACTAAAGATTACCAAAATATAAACATTTCTGGTTCAAGTATCTATGGTCAAGTTTATACAATTCTCGGAGCTTTTGATGCGGGAATTGAATGGGCAGTAAAGCTATGGGATATTGCAGGAATTCAACTTTTCGCTAAAGAATTAGGTCTTGCTTATGAATTAATAGAGAATTTTAAAGTTTCAGGAGTTGTTGATGGAGGTTTTACTGTCCTTTTTGGGAAACCATCTGTCGTTGCAAGTTTAAAAAAATTGATAGAAACAGCTAAATAGCTTGAAATATTGCTTTTTCTCTCTTCTCTTAAGCTTTAACTAATTAAATACTTAACTATACTAGTAACTATATATTAAAGGAGATTAATAAATGGCAAAAACACCAAGTAATATGATTCCCTTAGGAACAACAGCCCCTGACTTTAAACTACCTGATACTGTTTCTGGGAAAGTAGTTAGTTTATCTGATGTAAAATCAGAAATCGGAACATTAGTTATGTTCATCTGCAACCACTGTCCTTTTGTAGTTCATATAAAGAATGAAATTTCTAAACTTACAGCTGAGTATCAAAAAAAAGGTATTTCTTTTGTTGCAATCAGTGCCAATGATGTTGAAAACTATCCAGATGATTCTCCAGAAAAGATGAAAATTTTTGCAGAAGAAAATAATTTTAATTTTCCTTATCTTTATGATGAGGGGCAAGATATTGCAAAAGCTTATGATGCTGCATGTACTCCAGATTTTTATATTTTTGATAAAGATTTAAAACTTACCTATAGAGGTCAGCTAGATGATTCAAGGCCTGGAAACGATAAGCCTGTTACGGGAGTAGATATTAGAAATGCCCTTGATTGTATGATAGGTGGTGCAGCTGTGAGTAGCGATCAAAAGCCTAGTTTAGGTTGCAACATTAAATGGAAATAAAAGTTTGAGAAGTAAAATGTACAGACTTTTGACTATATTTTGTTTTAGCTCTCTCTTGTTGATTTTTTCTCAAAAATCAACAGCGGAGCAACCTAATGTAGTTTTAATTGTAATTGATACACTTAGAGCAGATCACCTGCCTTTTTATGGTTATAAAAGAAATACAGCTCCTTTTTTAACTTCAATTGCTGAAAAATCAACACTATTTAACTTTGCTTTCTCAACTAGCTCTTGGACTGCCCCTGCAACTGCTTCAATACACACGGGAGAGTATCCTTGGATGCATGGAATTAGAATGGGGAAACATGCTTTTGGAAGACTTATAAAGGCAAGGCCGGAAACAAAGGTCAATAAGATTTCTGAAGAAACTGTAACTTTAGCAGAGAAATTAAAAGAAGCTAAGTATAAAACTTTTGGTATTTCTGACAATTCTAATATCTGTCTAGAGAGAGGATTTACACAAGGTTTTGATTATTTCGAAACTTTTGGAAATCAAGGGTCAGACGTAGTTGATGAAAAAATCAATGAATGGGAATCAGAAATTAAAAAGTCAGAACCATATTTTTTATATATTCAGTTTATGGAGCCTCATCAACCATATACAAAAAGACAACCTTGGTATACTGAATTCTCTTCAAAGAAAGCTAGAAATGAGCATAAAAAAATTGCCGCCTATGATAGTGAGATTGCTCTTATTGATTCCTATATAGAGAAAATATTTAAAAAGTTTAAATGGGATAAAAATACTATTTTTATCGTAACAAGCGATCATGGAGATGAATTTTTAGACCACTCTGGCTTAGGACATGGAAAAACTCTTTACGGTGAAGTAACTAATGTTCCGCTTTTTATATTTAGGTCTAATTCTCCTAAAAAAGAAGTTATTGAATCTCCTGTATCGTTAATTGATATATATCCAACTGTTCTTGATTTACTTCAAATTCAAACTGATAAAAGCTTTGTAGGTCAAAGCCTTTTAAAAACTGTTAAAGATCGTAATTTATTTAGCGAAGTTTGGAAAAAACTTCCTAGTGAAGAGGTTATTGAAATTGATGCTATTGTAACAAGTGAAAAAATAAAGTTAATTAGAAAAAAGACAAAGAAATCAAAAAAAGCTAAAAATAATTACGTTTACCTATATGATCTTAAACTGGATCCAAAAGAGCAAACCTTAATTGATGATTCAATTAGAAAAGAAAAATTATTAAACACAATAATGTCTAGTAAAAGAAAATAAGAGGTTATTTTGAAAAAATTATTGCTATTATCTATTTTATTGCTTTCAAATTTAGTACAGGCAGAAGGGCCTAATGTTGTTTTGATAGTAGTTGATACCCTAAGAGCTGATCATCTGCCTTTTTATGGCTATAAGAAAAACACAGCTCCTTTTCTTAAAAGTATTGCAGAAAAAGGAGCTCTCTTTAAACACACTTATTCAACAAGCTCTTGGACGGCCCCTGCAACTGCATCTATATTGACTTCTCTCCTTCCTAGCCAAACTGGAGTTATGATGGGTATGAATTCTTCTAAAAGATTAACTAAAGTAAAGCCTGAGTCTAAATTAAATAGAATTCCTGAAAAAGTAGAAACTATAGCTGAAACACTTAAAAAAAATGGGTACAAAACTTTTGGAATTTCAGATAATGGAAACATTTCTGAACAAATGGGGTTTAATCAAGGCTTTGATAAATTTCATAATTTTAGACCTAAAAGAGCAACTGCTAAAGGTATTGAGGCAAAAGTCATTGAGTGGGAAAAAGATTTAAAAACTAGCGAGAAATATTTTCTTTTTATTCAGTACATGGATCCTCATTCTCCCTATAATAAAAGAGAGCCTTGGTATGAAAAGAAAAAATCAACTACTAAAAACACAGTGGAGCGTTATGATAGTGAAATTAACTATGTTGATGAACATCTTAAAAGCTTGTTCAGTAAATTTAATTGGGATAAGAATACTTTATTTGTATTTACTAGCGATCACGGAGAAGAGTTTTGGGAGCATGGTAAGCTTGGTCATGGTAAAACGCTTTATAATGAAGTAATTAGGGTTCCTTTGTTTTTTTACTGGCCTGAGAAAATAAGTAAAAATATAGTTGAAAAGCCAGTGAGCACAATCGATATTGTGCCAAGTATTTCTAATCTTTTAGATATTAATCCTGTATATCAAGTCGGAGTAGATCTTTTTGAAAAAGAGAATACTAAAAGTCTAGAGAGAAATATTGTTTCACATATTTGGAAACAGCTTTCTGTAGGTAAAGAGCTTGAAATGTATTCTATGATAGATCAGAAAAAAAATAAAAAAGTAATTTTTGAAAAAATAATTGATTGGAAAACTGGAGAAGAAAAATCTGAGGAAAAAAAACTATTCGATCTGAATTCCGATTATGATGAAAAGACAAATATACATAAAATAAAAGCTGATGTTTTTAATATCTATATGAAAAAATTAGCTGAAATGAAGAATGAGTTTGCTAAAAATACTTTTAAGCGTGAATTTAGCGATTATGATTATTCGGAGCATTTTGTGCATGATGACAACGAATGATTTGTTAAATCTTATCGGAAAATTTCATATTGTTTCAGTCCATTTTCCTATCGCACTTGTAGTGTTAGCAGGTCTAATAGAATTTTGGGAGATTTTGAAAAGAAAATCTGAAGTCTCTAGAAAAGTTTTTTTCTTTCTTAATCTTAGCTTACTTTCTTCGATTCTAGCTGTAACTCTTGGTTGGATTCATTCTTGGTATGTAGAATTTCATGGAAGTGCACTTGATACTTTCTTCTTTCATAAATGGTTAAGTTTAGTTTTTCTAGCAATTCTTTTTCTTTGTTATATATGTGCCTTAGTTAAGTATAAAAAATATTATACCTTTGAAAGGTTTTTTAAGTACTACAGGCCTCTTCTATTTCTTTCTTTAATTTTACTCGCTATTACTAGTCATTTTGGTGGCTCTTTAGTTTATGGGAGTAATTATTTTTTTGAATCTTTTGAAGAGAATGCTGTGAATGCGAGTATCAATATTGATTCAAAAGATAAAAAAATATCTTATTCTAAAAATGTTCACCCAATTTTTCAAAATTCTTGTTACAAATGTCATGGTAATGGAAAAAAGAAAGGAGGTTTTAATCTTGATTCAAGAGAAAATATTTTAAAAGGTGGGAAGAGTGGTAAGGCGGTTATAGTAGGAGATTCTAAAAATAGTTACTTAATTAAACTTGTAAAGGCAATAGATCCAGAAAATGTAATGCCTGAAAAGGGGAGAAGGTTAACTAGTGATGAGATAGAGACTTTAAGTTCTTGGATAGATCAAGGGGTTCCCTGGGAAGATAAGGACAAATTAAAAGAAAACGAGAAAGAAAAAAGTTCTACTTATCTAACTACTCTTTCACTTAGCTCTATAGAAATTCCAAATAATGTAAAATCTGGATTAAATTTTTTACTAAAAAAATATTTTGAAAAACATAAATTACCCGAGCCTGAATTTTTAGAAAATAGGCTTCTAGTTAAAAAAACCTATATTGATATATTGGGAAGGTTTCCTACTTACAAAGAGGTTCTTAACTTAGAAAAGGATTTTTCTCCCGAAAATTTTAAATTTTTAATTGATAAATTGCTTAGACAAAATACAAACTATAGTGTAAATTGGCTTCCTTTTTGGAATGATTTACTCAGAAATGATTATTCTGGTCCTGGTTTTTTAAAAGGAGGGAGATCTGAAATCACAGATTGGTTATTTAAATCTCTTTTAGAAAATAAATCATATAAAGAAATGACAAAAGAGTTGATAGCTCCAAACAAAAAATCTAATGGTTTTATAAAAGGACTTGTTTGGCAAGGTAAGGCTAATCCTAATGAACTGCCTCCAATGCAGGCTGCTCAAAACACAGCTCAAGTTTTTATGGGAGTTAATTTAAAGTGTGCATCTTGTCACGACAGTTTTATTGATGATTGGAAGTTAAAAGATGCTTATGGTCTAGCAAATGTTTTTGCAAAAGAGCCACTTGAAACTCATCGCTGTGCAGATCCAAAGGGTGAATTTGAAGATCCTAAATTTATTTTTCCAGAATTAGGTGAAATTAAATTAGAAAAAAAGAAAAGTAAAACTTTAGAAAACTTAGCTAATCTTTTTACTAAAGAAGAAAATGGAAGATTTTCTAGAACAATAGTAAATAGAATTTGGCAAAAATTGATTGGTAGAGGTCTTATTTATGATGTTGATAGTCTTCATAATGTTCCCTGGAGCTCAGAAATATTAGATTATTTAGCTAATTTCTTTATTAAAAATAACTATGATTTAAAAATTTTAATTAAAGAAATTTTATTATCAAATGCCTATAAGTATAAAGCTTTTCCTTACAAAAATCTTAGCGATGATAAGTTTATTTTTAAAGGTCCAGCCATTAGAAAGCTAAGCTTTGAGCAGTATATTGATATAATTGAACAGTTTTCAAGTAATTGGGTTAAACTTACAGCAAATGATGTAACCAGGGCTGAGAGGCTTCTAAAGAATAAAAAAAGAGCATCTAATCTTGATGTTCAAATTACTCCTGAAAATGAGACAAGTGTCTCTTTTAAAGTTCCAAAGACTAAAAAATTACTTTTAGTTGTAACTAGAAGAAAAAAACTTGGAAAATTTCCTGTTGAGCTAGTTATTAATAATTTTGCATTAAAAAATAGAAATGGAGATGTTTTAAGGTTAAAAGATTTAAAAGTTAATAAGCATCATTCTCAAGTTATTCATCCAAAGGAAAATTTAATAGATGTTTCGAAATTACCTGAAGTATTTGCTAAGGAAGAGCTTAGAATGTATCCGTTTACAGCTATAGAGTTAGAACTTCCGAAAGATGCAGAGTATGAGCTTAGTATGAAAATCACATCAAAAGAAATGCCTTTAGGCTTAGAAAGGTATGTTAGTAAAAAAGATAAAGGTAAGAAACGTAAAAATATTGCAAGGTTTATGATCTTAACAGATGTTGATATACCAGTAGCGTTTAGAGAAATGAATGATTTATATTTAAGTTTAGGAAGGCCTGAAAGAGCGCAAGTTACAACTAAAAGAAATGAAAATCCAAATACAATGAAAGCTCTGAGGCTTCAAACTTCTGAATTCATTAACTCTCTGTTTGATAAAAACTTACCAGAGGCTAAAACTTGTGATATGACTATTAAGGTAAAGGAACTGTATAAAAAGCTTTTACTTCGTATGCCTAGCGCTAATGAAGAAAAGTTAGCTAATGAATTGTATTCAGACCTTGGTGATTGTAGAAAAGCATACAAGGACCTAATTTGGATAATTATAAATCTTCCTGAATTTCAGTTGTTGATATGAAAAAGTATTATAATAGAAGAGAGATTATTAAAATGTTTGGTGCTAGCGCTTTAGGTGCTATAACTGCTCCCTATACTTCTTTTGCCAGCGAAATTCCTGAAATAGCACCCACTGCGGATACTGTAATACTTCTTTGGATGGCTGGAGGTATGGCCCATACTGAAACATTTGATCCGAAAACACATCAAGAATTAACTCCAGGGCTTGATTCGAGGAAGTTACTCAGCACCTTTAAAACTATTTCTAGTAATGTGGATAATATTAAATTATCTGCTGGTCTTGAGAATTTAGCTCAAGTGATGGATAAAGCTGCAATAATTAGATCCTTAGTTAATCCTGACTTAGGCAAAGTTTTACACACCAGACATCAATACCATTGGCATACTGGCTACGTTCCTCCTTTAACTGTTGCAGCCCCACACATTGGTTCAGTAATTTCAAGAACGCTAGGACCAAAAAATCCGGATTTGCCTGCATTTATTGAAATTGGCCAAAAAATTGATGGAGATGGAGCAGAAGAGATTAATTCATTTATGACTTCAGGATTCTTAGGAAGGGAGCATAGTCCATTTAGAATTCCTTACCCTAGTAAGGCAAAAGATGCCCTTAGTTTGCCAAAAGGATATGATGTTAAAAGATTTCAAAATCGCTCTAAGTATTTTAAAAAGTTAGCAAAGAGTAACCCATATTGGGAAGCTAGTAGCGGTTTTCAAAGAGATGGAATCTTATCTTCAATAGAAACAGCTGATAGGATTTTAACTTCAGACGTTAAAAAATCTTTCGACCTCAGTCTTGAGCCAAAAGAGATTTATGATAAATATAATACAAGTAAATTTGGTTTAGGATGCTTGCTTGCAAGAAGATTAACTGAGGCTGGTGCGCGCTTTATTGAAGTAAGTAGCGAATATATTGCATTCGGAAATTGGGACACTCACAATAATGGGCACGAAAGAACAGTTAGTCTAAAAAAGTGGATAGATGTGCCTGTATCTCAGCTAATTAAAGACTTAGATGAAAGAGGATTGTTAAAAAGAACCTTAGTTGTAATAGCTAGTGAGTTTAGTAGAACGGCTGGAAGAAATCCTGGAGGAAAAGGTCTTGAAACTGATATTGTAATTAAAGATAAAAGACAGTACGGAATGCATAGGCATTTTCCTAAAGCAGGATCGGTTGTAATGTTTGGAGGTGGTATAAAAGGTGGAACAGTTTACGGAGAAACAAATAACGTCTTTCCCTGCGAGACTGTAGTTAAGCCAGTAAAAGTTATGGATATTCACGCAAGCATATATAGCGCTATGGGTATATCCCCTAAAACTAGTTATGATATTGAGGAAAGGCCGTTTTATGTTACGCAAGATGGTTTAGGGAAGGTTATTAAAGAAATTTTTTAAAAAAATTAAATTTTAAGAAAAGTTAGTCAATTTTTGTATATTAAATATTTTATTACTTATACTTGAAAATAAAGCATAAATAGCAGTATCTTATCCGTCAATGAATACAAAAGAAAAAGATAGAATTCTAATAAATGAACTTGTAGAAAAAATTTCAAATGATCCAAAATTGAATAACGATTATAGAAATACTGAAATTAGGGAAAAATTCTCAAACATCGAATCGTTAAGTATTCTAAACGAACTAGAAGAACTACTAGCTTCGAAAGATACCTTTAATTTAAATATCGAAAATCACATTATAAAAGATCTTGATGGTGAAGAGTTAGGCCTTTTTCTTGCAAGAGCAGCAACGACTGATATGTGGCCTATGGGTACTCATTGTTGGATTAAGGATAATGCTCTAATTGGAGATAGGTTGTTATCTGCAAATTCTAATTTCTCAGGAATAGAAAATCATAGAAAATTAGGTAAAAAAATGCTCTTAAGTTGTTTAAACTTAATGTCAACAGTTTCTCAATTAAATAGAGTTAAAGAAGTTATTAAAGGTAGTGACCCAAATAATCCATCTAACTGGCCATATCTTTTCATGGGCTTTAATAATTTAAATGCAACTTCAAAAGAAAGTTGGAACCATATGCAAATTGCTTGGCAGTTCTTACTTGTATCTATTTATAAAGCAATCAATGCTAAGTTAATATCTGTTGAAGAATTGAGTGAAAAAAATAAAGAATTTATGTCTCTTTCAATACCTTTTTTAATTAAAGTAGGATTTCCTAATTACGAAAGTGCTGGATGTTGGGAAGAGATTGTTGCAAATAGATTAAGTGTTTTAAGCGTTGATTGTTCATTTTTGATTTACTCAAAAGACAATATGTCAAAAACAGAGTTTTCATTTCTTAGTGAAATTTGGTCTGATTTTTCAGATATTAATTTAGATAAGCAAAATACCCTCTTAGATGAAGCAATTTTGAAAGGACAAAAGCATATTGCAGAAAAAATACCTTTTGAATCAGCGTGTTATGAAAAAGGCGATCCGCGTTATAGAAAGGCCGATATGGCGCTAATGTATTTTCTTCAATATTCTCATATTATTTTTAAAGATAAAGAAGAAATCAGTTTATATAATGATAAAGTTTTAGAGCAAATATTGTCACTTTTTGATAAAGAGACGTTTTGTATTAAGCGTTACCAAAATGATTCTTATCAAAGGCAAGGATATTTTAGAAATTCAATTGCTCAGAAATTAAAAAGCAGGGATGAAAATTTGTCTGGTGAGTTTAGTTCAATGGATAGTTTTATATCTAGAAATAAAATTGTTCCAAAAGGAAGAGAGGCTTCTTGGACTCATTCAGTTTGGCAATTAAGCGCTTGGGCAGGTCGAATATATAGAAAAACCAAAAAAATTGATTTTTTTAACTTACAAAAAGAAATGTTTGAAGCTGGTTTAAAAACCATTACTGGTTTCGGTGAGTATAGTTTAGAGCAGGATAGTTCTAAAGAAACACGTGTAGTAGAAATACCTGCATTCAGAATTCCAGAGTGCTACATTTCTGATATTGATGAACATGGAAATGAACATATTTTTCCTTCTCCTCATACGCCTCTAAACTGGGCTATTGGCGAAGCGATTTCTGCCTTTTCTTCGTTGAGGGAGAGTTTGAAAATTAAATAAAGCGTGAACACTTGAATTCCTCTCTTTAGAGCGTTAAATTAGCTATATGTCATTAAATTATGAAGATTACTACAAAACACTAGGGGTCGAACGCACGGCAAGTCAGGACGAAATACAAAAAGCTTTTAGAAAGCTTGCGAGGAAGTATCATCCTGATGTTAATAAAGAAAAGGGCGCTGAAGATAAGTTTAAAAAGTATAATGAAGCTTACGAAGTATTAAAAGATCCAGATAAAAGAAGAAAATATGATGCCTTAGGAGCAAATTGGCAATCTGGTCAAGAATTTAAAGCTCCTCCAGGTTTTGAATCAGCTTTTGGAAATGGTGGTTTTAGTTCTAATGCATTTGGAGGAGCTCAAGGAGTAGATGGGTTTAGTAATTTCTTTGAATCTCTTTTTGGTGGATCGTTTCAAAATTTTAATCAAGGAAGTTTTTCTGGATCTGGGCATGCTCAAAAAGGTAGAAATTATGAAGCCTCACTTCCAATTTCTATTTATGACTCATTTCATGGAGCAACTAAAAGCGTTACTTTTGAGCGTCCAAATCAAGCTGGCGGTTTAGAGAAAAAAAGCTATAAAATAAAAATTCCAGCTGGTACTAAAGACGGTTCAACTATTAGATTAGCAGGACAAGGAGGTCCAGGAATTGCTAATCAAAAGGCCGGAGATTTACTTATTAAAATATCTGTTACATCTGATAATTTCTTTTCTCTAAAAGGGAAAAATTTAGTACATAAACTTAATATCTCTCCATGGGAAGCTATCTTAGGGAGTAAGATTCCTGTAAGAACTATGGATGGAGAAGTTCAGCTAAAAATTCCAGCAGGAAGCCAATCTGGAGCTAAATTAAGGCTTAAAGGTCGAGGGCTTAAAGGAAAAGGGGGCGAGGGAGATATGATTGTTGAGTTAAATGTAGTTATTCCTAGGACGGTTAGTGAAAAAGATAAGACTTTGATTGAGGAATTAAGTAAACAATCTGCTTTTGATCCTCGAGGGTAAAGTTTTTTAAATTACTTGGGATTTAGAAGGAAGAAGTTCTAAATTTAAAATGTTACATAGCTATTAATTATAAGCATAATACATGTGAATTCTAAAAAGCAGTTTCAGATAGAAAAACATTTTCTGTCTGAAATATAGTTAGAGAACAATCATATTTGGGAAAAATAAATTGAATAGGCAAGAAGATTTAATTAGAGCTATAACTCCAACTAAATACCAAAATGCAAAAGATGTTGAAATTATTAATGACCTTGCTGGAGAAATAATGAAGCTAATCAATGAATTTGGTTACACTTGTTCTAGTACCAATAGAGCAAGTCTAGTATACATTCCTACATCTGATGACTATGATATAGAAGTTATGATTTCTGTATCTCCAACTAGAGATATTTCCATTGACGTTGACAATCTTCCCTATTTATCACTAAATCCTGAAAATCAAACAGCAAATTTCGATCCAACTAAGAACAGTAGAGGGATAGAGCAGTTGTTAAAAAGAGTAAAAAAGCATCTGTCCCAAGGGGATAAGAAGGAAATTCAAACTTCCAGTCGTGAATCTTTAGATGTATAGCAGGTAATTTACATTTAGTGAAGCCTTAAAACTTGAGATATTTCTGAAACTCAGGTTAATAATTTATTTTTACTTGTGATTTTAGTGGGTCATCTCTTCAACGGAGCATGTGAGATCTGGAATGATCGGACAACCCTATGGTTATCCCCAAAAAAAAATCTCTATAGTTTTGTAGAAGATTTTTTTTCTTTGGTTAGTAGTTATTTCTGTACTAAACATTAGTAATTTAAATTAGGCCCCAACCACTTCTCAATCTCTTCAACGCTCATACCTTTTCTCTTAGCATAGTCCTCAATTTGATCTTTAGAAATTTTACCTAATCCAAAATATTGTGATTTTGGATGTGAAAAATAAAGTCCAGAAACTGCAGCTGCTGGATGCATAGAAAAATTCTCTGTAATTTTAATTCCTGTGTTTTTCTCCACTTCGAGTAGATCCCAAAGTAATTTTTTCTCAGTATGATCAGGACAAGCCGGATAACCTGCAGCTGGTCTAATTCCTTCGTATTTTTCCTTGATTAAGTGACGATTGGTCAGTAGTTCATCAGGTGCATAGCCCCAGTATTTTTTTCTTACAAGCGCATGTAGGTGTTCTGCAAAAGCTTCAGCTAGTCTATCGGCTAAGGCTTTTGCCATTATGATGTTATAATCATCTAAATCTTTTTCGAATTTATCTGTAAAGTTAGCTAGTTCAAATCCAGTACTTACTGCAAATGTACCAATATAGTCATTCTTGCCTGTGCTTTTTGGAGCTATAAAATCTGAAAGTCCAAAGTTTGACTGTTCTGAATGTTTTTTTATTTGTTGTCTTAAAGTGTGAAAAGTCGTCAACACTTCAGTTCGTGATTCATCTTTATATACTTCAATGTCATCTGCAACTGCGTTAGCAGGAAATAACCCAACCACACCTCTAGCCTTAGGTACTCCTAAGTCTATCATTTGCTTAAGCATTTCTTTAGCATCATCAAAAAGTTTTCTTGCTACTTTTCCAACTCGAGGTGAGTTAAAAATATCTGGGTATCGTCCCTTTATTTCCCAAGTAATAAAAAATGGAGTCCAATCTATGTATTCAATTAAACTGTCTATTGGAAAATCCTCAAAAACTGTTATTCCAAGTTTTTTTGGCACTCTTGGAATAAACGTATCCCAGTCACACCTATAGTTATTTTTTCTAGCTTCGTTTATAGAAGCATAATCTCTTGCTTTTGCTAAAGATTCGAAGTCTTCTTTTAATTTTTGGTATTCTTTTTTAGTCTCTTTTGTAAAATCTTCAATTAGTTCAGGACTCGTTAATTTTTGTAAAACTGGGACACCTTTTGAGGCATCTGCAACATGAACTGTGTTTCCTGAATACTGAGGTGCAATTTTTATAGCAGTGTGTTTTCTAGAAGTTGTTGCTCCACCAATAAGTAGGGGAATTGTCATTTTACGTCTTTCCATTTCCTTGGCAACACTTACCATTTCATCAAGTGAAGGGGTAATTAATCCACTAAGGCCGATTACCTTAGCTCCAATTTCAATTGCAGTATCAAGGATTTTATCTGCAGGCACCATAACTCCAAGATCGATAACTTCGTAGTTATTGCAAGAAAAAACAACTCCAACAATATTTTTCCCAATATCATGTACGTCACCTTTTACGGTGGCCATTAAAATTTTTATTCTAGAACTTTCTTCACCAGCTTCTTTTTCTGCGTCCATAAAAGGGGTAAGATAGGCAACGGCTTTTTTCATTACTCTGGCACTTTTGACAACTTGTGGTAGGAACATTTTTCCTGACCCAAATAAGTCTCCAACTATATTCATTCCGTCCATTAAAGGACCTTCAATTACTAGAAGTGGTTTTTTAAGTTCTTTTCTTGCTTCTTCCGTGTCTTCTTCAATATGATCTGTTATGCCTTTGACTAAAGCGTGTTTTATTCTTTCAGAAACTGGCTGTTCTCTCCACGAATTATCAATTTCATCTTTTTCTTTTGTTTTGCCTTTATAACTTTCTGCGAATTGAATTAGTTCTTCTGTAGAATCTTCATGTTTGTTAAGTAGTACGTTTTCGACTTTTTCTTTTAATTCAGGGTTTAAATCTTCGTAAATTGCAAGCTGGCCAGCATTTACAATAGCCATATCGAGACCTGCTCTAATTGCGTGATAAAGAAAAACCGAGTGCATAGCTTCTCTAATTGGGTTATTACCACGAAAAGAAAAAGAAATGTTACTTAATCCTCCACTTACTTTGACTTTAGGAAGGTTCTCTTTTATCCAACGAGTCGCTTTAATAAAATCAACTGCGTAGTTATTATGTTCGGGAATTCCCGTTCCAACAGTTAAAATATTTGGGTCAAATATTATATCAGAAGCAGGGAATTTAACTTTTTTTATTAAAATATTGTACGCTCTTTCACATATTTCAATTCTTCTTTCAAAGTTATCTGCCTGACCCTTTTCATCAAAAGCCATTATTACTACAGCTGCTCCAAATCTTTTTATTTCACTTGCTTGTTCAATAAATTCTTCTTCTCCGCCTTTAAGACTAATTGAATTAACAATCCCTTTGCCTTGTATGCACTTAAGTCCTTCTTTAATGACGTTCCATTTAGATGAATCTATCATTATTGGAACACGTGCAAGATCTGGTTCGGAGCTGAGGAGAAGTAAGAATTTTCTCATATAATGCTCAGAATCCAAAAGACCTTCGTCCATATTGACATCGATTATCTGTGCACCACCTTGAACCTGGTTTTCAGCAACTGCAAGTGCTGCATCTAAGTCGTCATTTTTAATAAGTTTGGCAAAACGTTTTGAGCCAGTAACATTTGTTCTTTCTCCTACATTAACAAAGTTAGTAAGAGAACTTATAATGCAAGGCTCTAAACCACTTAAAAACATTCCAGCTTTTTTCTCGGGAAGTGTTCTTGGTTTGAAATTTGGAATTATTTGACTAATTCGTTTAATATGTTCAGGTCTTGTTCCGCAACAACCTCCTACTATATTCACTAAGCCTGAACTTAAAAAATCTTCCATTTGTTCTTTAAATTCAGAAGGAGTTTCGTCGTATTCTCCAAACTCATTTGGTAGTCCAGCATTAGGATGAGCACTTACGTTAAAGGTTGAAATCTTTGAAAGATCTTTTAAGAAACCACGCATTTGTTTTGCACCTAAAGCGCAATTTAGTCCAACGCTTAAAATGTTTGGAGCGTGGGAGATTGAAATATAGAAAGCCTCTGTTGTTTGCCCAGAAAGAGTTCTTCCGCTTTGATCGGTAATTGTTCCAGAAATCATCAAAGGGATTTCTTTCTCAAGCTTTGAAACTGCATATATAGCAGCTTTAGCATTAAGTGTGTCAAAGATGGTTTCAATCATTATGACATCAGCCCCTCCATCCAAAAGAGCTTCCGCTGCATGCTGATAAGAAGCTACAAGTTGGTCAAAAGTTATATTTCTATATGAAGGGTCGTTTAATTTAGGAGAAATTGAAGCTGTATTACTTGTCGGTCCTAAAACGCCATATACAAATCTTGGCTTCTCAGGGTTTCTTACATTAAATTCATCAACAAGTTCTTTACTTAATCTTGCGCCTTCATAATTTAAGTCATAAACATCTTGTTTGCTTAAATTATAATCAGCTTGAGAAATGGTAGTTCCGTTAAATGTATTAGCTTGTATAAAGTCAGAACCTGCTTTTAAAAATTTTCTATTAATGTCCTTTATTATTTCAGGTTTTGTTAAGTTGAGAATGTCGTTATTGCCCTTAAGAGGAGTAGGGTGATCTTTGAATCGTTCTCCTCTAAAATCTTCCTCAGAAAAGTCATATGACTGAATCATGGTTCCCATAGGACCATCTAGGAGCATTATTCGCTCTCTTAGTATCTCTTTAATTTCTTCAAGTTTAGACATCGATTCCTGATTAGATCATAAAATAAAGGTATTGAAAACTCACGATTTATTAACTACAGTATTGTGTTTTATGACAAGTTTTACTGAAATATACAACTCTACTAAACCTACAATATCGTTTGAGATTTTTCCTCCAAGAACTGATGAAAAAATAGCTGATACTAAAAATTTATTGAAAAATCTTCATTCTTTAGAGCCATCTTATATTACTGTTACGTACAGAGCTCTTGGAAAAAGTCGAGAGAGAAGTTTTGAATTAGTTCGTTATTTACATCAAGATTTAAAAGCTATTGCAGTTGCGCATATGACTTGCTTAGGTCAAGGTAAGAAAGAATTAAAAGACATTTTTACAAATCTTTTTGAAGCTGGAATTAATAATTTTCTAGCTCTAAGAGGAGATAAGATTGAGGGGAAAGAAGTAGAAGAAATAGAAGTTTTAAGTAATGCTAGAGATTTTACTTCCTTTCTAAAGGAAATAAACAGTTCAGTTAGCATTGCAACTGCTGGATATCCAGAAACGCATCCTGATGCACTTAATCAAGAAGAGGAAATAAGTTACTTAAAAGAAAAAATAAGTTCAGGGTCTGAGGCTATCTTAACTCAATTGTTTTTTAATACAGATACATATTTTGATTATGTTTCTAAAATCAGAAAAGCCGGAATATCTGAGCCAGTAGTTCCGGGAATTATGCCTATTAAAAACTACGCTCAACTTTCAAAATTTGTTCAAATGTGTGGAGCTGTAATACCTGAAGAGCTTGAAAAAGAGCTTTCTAAGATAAAAGAAAAACCTAAGCAGGTAGAAGATTTTGGCACTGAATATGCAATTCAAATGTGTAAAAAGTTAATTAGAGGTGGGGCACCTGGTGTGCATTTATATACTTTGAATAAGGCTGATCAAGTTATGAAGATTGTTCGAGCTTTAAATAGTTGATGAAATATTGCTGTTATTTAGTTCCTTAGTAGTTAAATAAAGCTACCCTAATAAAACTTAAAAATAACTTGAATTTCCTAAAATAATGATTACTAATACTGTATGGATATAAGTAAATTCACTCAAAAAACTCAAGAAGCATTAGCAAGTGCACAAGAACTTGTACTTGCCTCTAAAAATACAGAAATTGATATAGAACACTTATTGTTTAGTATGCTAGAGGAAGAAGAAGGGCTTTTTTCTGTAATACTATCAAAGGCAAGTGTTAGTTTAGAAGATGCTAAAAAAAGTTTTAATGAATTAATTCAAAAAAAACCTAAAATAACTGGTTCTGAAACTCCAAAGGTTTATATCTCTGCAAAGTTAAATGAACTTTTAGTTAATGCAAAAAATGAGGCAAAAAAGCTAAATGATGAATTTATATCTATAGAACATATTATTTTAAGTATATTCAATCTTGATAAAAATCATCCTATATCTAAAATTTTTTCAAATTTAAATTTTACTAAAGAAAGTTTTCTACAAATTCTTAATTCCGTTCGTGGTAATCAAAGAGTAACTTCACAAAATCCTGAAGGGACTTATCAAGTTTTAGAAAAATACGGACGCGATCTTGTAAAAGAGGCAAAGACTGGAAAAATAGATCCAGTTATTGGTAGAGATTCTGAAATTAGAAGAGCGATTAGAATATTATCTAGAAAGACTAAGAATAATCCAGTTTTAATTGGAGAGCCTGGTGTTGGGAAAACGGCAATTGTTGAAGGTTTAGCGCAACGAATTGTAAGGGGAGACGTTCCAGAAGGTTTAAAAAATAAAACAATTTTTGCTCTCGATATGGGGGCACTTGTTGCTGGTGCTAAATTTAGAGGTGAATTTGAAGAACGTCTAAAAGCCGTTTTAAATGAAATTAAAAGTTCAGATGGGCAGATTCTTTTGTTTATTGATGAGTTACACCTAATTGTTGGAGCTGGTAAAACTGATGGGGCCATGGATGCTGGAAATTTACTTAAACCAATGCTCGCCAGAGGAGAATTACACTGTATTGGAGCAACGACTCTAGATGAGTTTAGGCAATATATAGAAAAAGACAAAGCGCTTGAAAGAAGATTTCAAACAGTATTAGTTACTGAACCTAGCGTAGAGGATACAATTTCAATTCTAAGAGGGATTAAAGAACGTTTTGAAGTTCATCATGGAATAAAGATTTTAGATACTGCGCTTGTCGCTGCTGCAACTTTGTCTCATAGATACATTCAAGATAGGTTTCTTCCTGATAAAGCAATAGATTTAATGGATGAAGCAAGTGCTGCAATTCGAACTTCTATTGATTCAATGCCTGCTGAGCTTGATGAAGTTACAAGGCGAATCATGCAACTTGAAATTGAGGAAGCAGCTCTTAAAAAAGAAGAAGATGAAGCTAGTATGGACAGGCTTGCTAATTTAAGAAGAGAATTGTCTTTAATTAAAGAAGATGCGGAAACTATGCGCTTTAAATGGGAAAAAGAGAAAGATTTTCTAAATCAAACTCAAAAAATTAGAGAACAAATTGACAGTGTAAAAATAAGTATTGAAAAAGCTGAAAGAGAATATGATCTAAATAAAGCGGCTGAACTTAAACATGGAGAGTTGCCAAATTTAGAAAAAGAGCTTGAAAAATTAGAAGATACTAGCGTTAAAAATTCAGAAAAACTTCTAAAAGAAGTTGTCACTGAGCAAGAAATATCACAGATAGTTGCAAAATGGACCGGAATTCCAGTTTCAAAACTCATGCAAGGGGAGAAAGATAAACTTTTACGTTTAGAAGAATCTTTAGGAATGAGAGTTATAGGGCAAAAAAATGCTGTAAAACTTGTGTCAGATGCAATTTTAAGAGCAAGAGCTGGCATTAAAGATCCTAAAAAACCAATTGGCTCATTTCTATTTCTTGGACCAACAGGAGTTGGAAAAACAGAACTTGCTAAGACTTTAGCTGAAACTTTATTTGATTCTGAAGATTCTATAATTAGGATTGATATGAGTGAATATATGGAAAAATTTGCAGTTTCTAGATTAGTTGGAGCGCCTCCAGGATATGTCGGCTATGAAGAAGGAGGTCAGCTAACAGAAGCTGTAAGAAGAAAGCCTTATAGTATAATTCTTTTTGATGAAATTGAAAAAGCTCATCCAGATGTTTTTAACATACTTTTGCAAGTTTTAGATGATGGACATATTACCGATTCTCAAGGAAGAAAGGTTGATTTTAAAAATACAGTTATAATTATGACTTCTAATATTGGTGCTATGCATTTACTTGAAGGAATTAAAAAAGAAAAAGATATTAGTAAAGCTACCGAGGAAAAAGTGCTAAATGAATTAAGAGCGCAATTTAGACCTGAATTTTTAAATAGAATTGACGAAATTGTAACATTTAAACCTTTGGAGTTTATTGAGATTTTAAAAATTGTTGATTTAAGTGTTACAGATATTCAGAAAAGATTAGATGAGAAAAATTTAGTTTTATTTTTAACTGATGAGGCAAAAGAATATGTTGCTAAAAACGGCTACGATCCTGTTTATGGTGCAAGGCCGCTTAAGAGATATATTCAAAGAGAAATTGAAACAAGAATTGCTAGGTTGTTAATTGAGGGTGATATTTCTGAAAAAGCTAAGGTAGTAGTTGGCTTAGAGAATGAGAAGTTATGCTTAGATATTAAGATGGCAGAAGCTATAAGAGTAGCTGCTTAATTACTTTTACTAGGGCTAAGACTAGAACTGCGCTTTTATTAATTTTTTTCACTACTTTGACTCATTAATTCCTGATAAGCATTCTTAACCTTAGCTCCATAAGTTTGACAGTTATTTCCAACAAGCCAGTACTTGCCCATATCTTTTACTTTACTAACCGCTTTTCTCATTAATGAGCCATCGTAACATTTGCTATCATATTTATAATCTTTTGAATCTACGTCTTCTGAGTATAAGCCTTTCGTGCCAAAACCAATATTATCTTTACTGCTGTCCCAGATTACATGTTCATGTGAAAATTCTATATTTTTTCTATCTAAGAACCTGCCTTTTTTCCCTTTAGAAAAACCTTTTATCCAAGTTGCCCAAGATAGTTTTCTTTTTCCAAATCTGGCACATTCGCAAACTTCTGGATCTTTGCTTGCAATTGATTGAGCTAATTTTTGGTTATTAGTGCTGAAATTATTTTCTTCTGTTTTTCCTTTATTAGATATCAATTTTTGCTTTATTTTCATACTTTCTTTCCTTCAAAACAATAATCGACAGAAGATTGAAAAAGTTTCTTGAATTTCAGTCTAAAATAAAAAAGAATGAAAGTTTTTAATGTAACATTTTATTTTAAATACTAATAACTATTAATGTGGGTAAGAAAAAGCATAAAAATAAAAATATTCCTTATAAGAAAGATGCCAATTTAAAATGGTTTTTTATAGGAGCTCTTGTGTTAGGTCTGCTTTTTACTACAGTTTCTAAATATATGACTAAAGATAGAGTTTCAGGGAAGTATGTCCCGCTTCATCATAGAAAAAAGATAATTATCGATAAAAGATTCCAGTACAATAAAAGAAAGCCTCATGGGTATACTAACAGGTATTAAGACTAGTAATTTTAGGAGCTTATAAGCATTCTAAGTAGGTCACGTTTAGCTTAAATCCCTTAATAACTCTATTAGTGCTATTAAAAAAAATAGGCTCCTTACCAGGTTTTAAAAGGTTTTAAAATGTTAGAATTAAGTACCCAGGTTCAAGCTGCTAATCAATTAGAAGAAAGTACGTCTAATAAGGCGTCAACTACTACTGAAGTTAAAACAGATGACAATAAGTTAACTTCTGATTTACCTAAAACTAAAGAGAAAGTTAGAAGTACTAGCAATGCTTTAGAAGCTTTAAATAAAGCTGCTGAAAATGGTAATGAAACGGCGCAAGAATGGAGTACTCTTTTAGCTAGCGTTCCAACACTTAGGCAAGCTGAAAAAATTAGAGATATAACTCCAGAACAAAAAAAAGCAACAGAGGATATTATAAATGCAGCACGAGATCCTAAAGCAATTAAAACTGAAAAACTAATTAAAAAAAAGCAAGCTTTACTTGAAGAGGTAAAGATAGTTGAAAATGCACTAAAAGCTCTTGATACTGAAGACGCCCCAAGAGAGTTACAAAAAGAAGAGTCTTTCGAGGAAGCAAGTAAAATTGCATCTGAGGAGAGTCCTACAATAGAAGGTTTGATAAATGAAAAAGAGAAGACCTATACAAGTCTTAATGAAGATCGCAAAGTAAAAGAAAGCGTAGTACAAGAAAACTTTTCTATCATTGACGCCGTTAATGCTCTAGAAGTAGCAGAAAAAAACGGTCAGGACGCTTTTATGGAAGCTCTACTAGCAATTCCAGATAAAGAAATGGAAGCTGTAAAAGCTGAATATAATAAAAGAAACGAAGGCAATGCAGGTGCAAGTTTAGGAAATGTAGCGGATAGAAATGAATTTAATACGCAAGCAAGCTTTGTAATAAATTATAAACTACTTGGAGAGTTTAATGCGGGCCTATTTAAGTCTGTCTTTAAAGAAGTAGTAAAGGATAGAAGTTATTGGGATGATGGAAACCCAAAGGTTGCACTTGCTATGTTAAAATCTTTGTCCAATGAAGATTTGAAAGAAATTTCAGCAGATTCTCAAGCTATTGTTGCTGAACATGCAGATGAAGAATTTGAAAAAAATGGATATAGAGAAAAAATTGCTTTTCAATTAACTAGGCATGACAAGGAAATGGTTAAAGCGTCACTTTTAGAAGTTGTTGCAAAAAATGAAATCACAATATCTACATCTGCTGGTGTCGGTGCTCCAGGAACACTACAAAAAACTGGTCAGATTTATTCGCAGATTGTGGAACATTTAAAAAACTTAAATCCAGAAGATATATCAGATGATATGATAAGTATTGCAAGTCATGATAAATCTTTTCATAAATTGCTAACTAGTAAAAAATATGGAGAAAAAATTGGCTCGGCCTTGGTTGAGTATTCTTCAGTAGTCTCTAGTGAGGTTTCTACTTCCCAAACTGACAATTTAGCTGTAGCGCTGGAAGGTATGAGTGTAGAAGAGATTAGCAATTTAAGAAAAATTTTAGATGAAAAGTATAATTTCTCTGCTTTCGACTGGTTAGATAGAATAAATCGGGAAGAAGTAGTAAATAAAGAAAAACTTGATAATAATAAAATTTACAATTTACTCTCAATAAACAGGCCTGGTTTTGCATCTAGAGAAGAATTTTTGACTGCTAAGCCAGCTGATATTAGGTATATACTAAATAACGTTCAAAGAGAGGTTGCTCCTGAATTCGCAAAGGAAGCAGTTAAAGCTCTGAAAGAAGCAGGTATTTAATAATCTTGATAGTATTTATGCTAATTCTCAATTTTTATGAACATAGTAAAAACAAATATTTCCAAAACTAATACTCGTAAGCTTTCAAAAGCTTAAAGTGTTATTTTAAATCTTGTGCTAAACAACATTAAGCATATAAAATGTCATTTAAAACATTAAGGTTTAAAATGACAGAAGACACTTCAAAAATCGGCTTTGCTAAATCCTTATTCTTAGGAAACATAAAAGAAGAGTTACTTTTCCCATATCCTAAACTTGATAGTGAAGAAGTTGAAACTCTAAAGATGGTAAATGAATCAATTGACAAGTTCTTAGAAGATAAATGGGAACTTTTTCGAGAGATGGATGTAAAAGGTGAAATGCCAGAAGAGTTTTTAAACTCTCTTAAGGAACTTGGACTTTTTGCTACAATTATTCCAGAAGAGTTTGGAGGCTTAGGTCTTTCTAGTCGTGGTTATTCGAGGGTTGTTCAACAAGCTTCAAAATTTGATGGTTCAATTGCCATAACCATGGGGGCTCATAGTTCAATCGGAATGAAAGGTCTTTTGTTATTTGGAAATGATGAACAAAAGGAGCGATACTTATCAAAGCTTGCAAGTGGGGAAATGATAGCAGCTTTTTGTTTAACTGAACCTGGATCTGGTTCAGACGCGGCTTCAATAAAAACCAAAGCTAAAAAAAATGAAGATGGATCTTGGACGCTAGATGGTGAAAAACTTTGGATAACTAATGGACCAATAGCGCAATTTTACACTGTCTTTGCTCGTACAAATAGTGAGGCAGGTCAAATTAGTGCGTTTTTAGTTGAGAGAAGCTTCGAAGGAATAACGTGCGGCCCAAAGGAAGATAAAATGGGATTGAGGGCTTCTGCTACTACTACTGTTAATTTCAAAAACGTTAAAGTTCCTGCTGAAAACTTATTAGGCGAAGAAGGTAAAGGTTTTAAAATTGCCATGAATATACTTAATAATGGACGTAGCGGCTTAGGTGGTGGTTCTATTGGAGCAATGAAGACTTGTATACGACTTGCATCTGAATACGCTAATGAAAGAAAACAGTTTGATACTAAAATTCGTGATTTTGGAATGATTCAAGATAAAATTGCTCAGATGACAATACAAACTTTTGTGTCTGAATCTTTGGTTAACATGATGGGTTATTTTGTTGATTCTGGATCAGATGATTACTCTGTAGAAGCTGCAATGACAAAAGTATTTTCTACTGATTCTCTTTGGTTTGTTGCTAACGAAGCTTTACAAATTGCAGGTGGTAATGGATTTATGAGGGAGTATGCTTATGAACGAATTGTAAGAGATTGTCGAATTAATTTAATCTTTGAAGGTACTAATGAGATTTTACGACTCTATACCGCCTTAACAGGTATGAAAGAAGCTGGAAAATTTCTTAAAAACATAGGAGATGCTGCTGGAAATATCTTTAACGATCCGATTAAGGGTTTTGGAATAATGAGTGATTATGCTGTTAAAAAACTAGCTCAGTTAACATCCATTGGTGGAGAGCAACTTAAGGTGCATGAGGTTTTAAGAGATGAAGCAAGGGTTTATGAACTTGCAACACTAGGGCTTTCTAAGAGGGTAGAGGGAATTTTAAAGAAATATGGCAAGAATATAGTTGGACAGCAGTTTATTTCGAAAAGAGTGTCAAATGCAGCAATTGATTTATTTGCAGGGCTCTGCACTCTCTCCCGTGTAAATACGATGATTGCTGATAAAGGCTTAGATAATTGTAAACAGGAAATTTCTATTATAAAAGTTTTTTCTCAACAAGCGAAAAAACGAATTAAGAAAAATCTTGCAATGCTTGAAAGGCCAGAGGACGATTTGATGAAAGATTTATCTAATTATATTGTCGATCAAGGTGGTTACAAATGGGATGTTATTTAGGGGGAAAATAGCTAGCTATTTCTGTTGAATATTTAGCTTAGTCGTTAAAATCATACCAAATTTTATCAGCAAGCTCTTTGTTCTTATTAAATAAAAGGCTAAAAACTTTCCTTGGTTGTTTAAGAAAATACCAATCTCCAAACCTATCAAACTTTCTACAAGAAGTAACTATATATGAAGAAAAAGAATTTTTATATTTCTTATTCTTAGACTTTCCATACGATTTAAGTTTCCTTCCGAATTCTATATCTTCTGCAGAAAACCAGTTTTCATTAAATCCACCAACTGCTTCAAAGGTTTCTCGTTTGAAATAAAAAACTCCTGCAGTTACTCCATATGATAAAACAACAGGAATTATCATTAGTCCTGTAAGAGCTATTCCCAAGGAGATTCTTTCAGGAATAATATTTACACCTCCAGCAATATACTTATCGCTTTTTAGGTCTTTAATTGCTTTTGGAATTAAGTTTTTAGACATTCTGCTGTCTGCATCGATTGTGAAAATAAACTCACCTATTGAGGCTTTAACACCTGCATTCCTAATTTTTGAAAGATTTTTATCATTATTTAAGATATATTTGCAATTATTAGCTTCAGCTATATCTTTTGTCTTATCTGTACATCTATTTAAAACTACTACTATTTCAAGTGTAGTTTTAGATTTGTTTTTTAAATCAAGAGTCTTAAGTAACTCTTCATAACTATTATTGATGGAGTCAAGACAGCTTTGTAAAAATCTTTCTTCATTATGGCAGGGGATAATTATAGAAATGTTCATCAAGTTTTATAGTGGTAGGTTACCATGTTTTTTAAACATTGGTTCTACTACTTTATTCTCAAGTACTTCAAATGAGTTGCAAAGAATTTTTCTAGTATTTTGTGGTTCAATAACGGCATCAATAAATCCTAAACTTGCTGCTTCCCAAGGTCCAGAGAATTTAGTTTTATAATCTCTGGTTAGTTCTTCTCTAAGTTTCTCAGGATTTTCAGATTCTATAATGTCTTTTCTAAAGATAATATTTACTGCTCCTTCAGCGCCCATTACAGCAATTTCTGAACTAGGCCAAGCAAAGTTAAAGTCAGCACCAATGTGTTTAGAAGACATCACGTCATATGCTCCTCCGTACGCTTTTCTTGTAATTACTGTAATCTTAGGAACTGTTGCTTCGGAGTAGGCATAAAGAAGTTTAGCACCATGTCTTATTATTCCATTATGCTCTTGTCTTACTCCTGGTAAGAATCCAGGAACATCAACAAATGTAAGAATGGGAATATTAAAAGCGTCACAGAACCGAACAAATCTAGCGGCTTTTGTGCTGCTATCAATATCTAAGCATCCTGCAAGAAATTTTGGTTGATTGCCTACTACTCCAATTGATTCGCCATTTAATCTGATAAAACCAGTGAGTATGTTTTTAGCAAAATCTTCTTTTATTTCAAAGAAGATGTTTTCATCAGCTACTGATTTAATAACATCTTTCATGTCATAAGGTTTTTTGTTGTCGTCTGGTACAATGGTAGTAAGGTTTATATTTTTTCTGTCAAGAGGATCAGAAGTAGTTATTTTTTTAGCTTTTTTTCTATTGTTTTCTGGAATATAACTTAAGAGCTTTCTACATAAGTTAAGTGCTTCTTGCTCATCATTTGCAACTAAATCTGCAACACCGCTCTTAGTTGAATGAGTTAGTGCGCCACCCAAGTCTTCCTTATTTACCTCTTCACGAGTTACAGCTTTTATTACATCTGGCCCTGTAATAAACATATGACTTTTTTTATTGACCATAATAATAAAGTCAGTAATAGCAGGAGAGTAAACAGCCCCACCTGCGCATGGGCCAAGTATTAGAGAAATTTGTGGAACAACTCCAGAGTAAAGAGTATTTCTGTAAAAGATATCTGCATAGCCAGCTAAGCTTTCAATTCCTTCTTGAATTCTAGCTCCTCCTGAGTCGTTTAAACCAATAATGGGACAACCAGTTTCTGCAGCTCTTTCCATTATTTTAACAATTTTTTTTGCATGTTGAGAAGCAAGTGAGCCGCCAAAGACTGTAAAGTCTTGTGCAAAAATAAAAATCTTTTTATTTTCTATCTCTCCCCAGCCAGTAACAACGCCATCTCCTAGATAAACTTTTTTTTCTAAGCCAAAATTTGAACTCTTATGTGTGATAAATTTATCTGTTTCGTTAAAGCTATTTTCATCAAGTATGAGATTAATCCTCTCTCTGGCTGTCAGTTTTCCTTGAGAGTGTTGCTTGTCAATGCGAATCTTGCCTCCTCCAAGTTCTGCTATTTGATTTCTTTTTTTTAGTTCATCATGTGATTTCATTCTTTTACTATATTTTGCCTAAGAGGTTATGTAAATTCCGAAAATTACTTAGGAGACATTTTTCATAATGATTTCGTAGCGAGAGGAGTAAGTTTTCGAAAAGACGAGCAAAAATGATAAAAAAATACGCAGACCTAGTTTTACTAGGTTGAGTAATTTTTTTTGGCATTTTGTGAAGTATTTTCGGAAACTTACTCCTCGTAGCAGAAATCATTATGAAAAAGGTCTAATGTCCTTAGTACTTTACTATGTTAATATGAAGATGTGAGTAAAGATAAAGAAATTTTAACAATATCAGAACTGCCTGTAGAAGAAATTTATACAAGTTCAAAATCTACTTTAAATGCATCAGGAGAATATCCATATACACGAGGAATTCACAAGAATATGTATAGAGGACGTGTTTGGACAATGCGTCAGTATGCTGGTTTTGGAACTGCTCGAGAAACTAACGAAAGATACAAGTATCTTTTGAGTAAAGGAACCACAGGTTTATCCGTTGCATTTGATTTGCCTACACAAATGGGTCGAGATTCGGATTCCCCGTTTTCACTTGGTGAAGTGGGTAAGGTTGGTGTTGCAATTTCGTCTATTGAAGACATGAGGACGCTTTTTAAAGATATCCCACTTGATAAAGTTTCTATATCAATGACTATTAATTCTACTGCTGCAATTTTACTTTCATTTTTGCTCGTTCTTGCTGAAGAACAAGGAGTAGAGTGGAGTAAGTTAAAGGGAACAATTCAAAATGATATTTTGAAAGAGTATATTGCGCGTGGTACTTATATCTATCCGCCTAAAGAAGCTCTTCGAATTGTAACTGATATATTTGATTTTTGTAGAACAGATGTTCCTAATTGGAATACAATTAGCATTTCAGGCTATCATATTAGAGAAGCTGGAAGCACAGCAGTTCAAGAGCTTGCATTTACTCTTGCTAATGCTTGCTCATATGTTGAGGCGGCTTTAAGAAAAGGCTTAAAAATAGACGATTTTGCGCCAAGGTTAGCTTTTTTCTTTAACTGTCATAATGATTTTTTAGAAGAAGTCTCTAAATTTAGAGCTGCCAGAAGATTGTGGGCGAAGCTTATGAAAGAGAGGTTTGGTGCAAAGAAAGAAAAATCTTTAATGCTCCGTTTTCACACTCAAACTGCAGGGAGTAGTTTAACTGCTCAACAGCCATTAAATAATGTTGTTAGAACTAGCTTACAAGCTGCTGCTGCAGTTTTAGGAGGAACTCAATCTCTTCATACAAATTCATATGATGAAGCTCTTGGATTGCCAACAGAAGAAGCTGCTACTTTAGCCCTTAGAACTCAGCAAATTATCTCAGAAGAATCAGGTTTAAAGAATTCGGTAGATCCGCTTGGAGGATCTTTTTTGATTGAAAACTGGACTGACAGAATTGAAGCTGAAGCTTTAGGATTGATCCAAAAAATTGACGAAATGGGTGGAATGTTAAAAGCTATTGAGAATAATTTTCCTCAAGACGAAATTGAACGAGCTGCTTATGATTATCAAAAAAGAATTGAAAAAAACGAAATTAATATAGTTGGTGTTAATAAATATGATGAAACTGAAGGTGATGAAGTTAAGATTTTAAAGCCAGATCCAAAAGGTGAGCAAGAGCAGGTGAGGCGTTTGGCAAGCTTAAAAGAAAAACGAGATTCAAAAAACGTTAAGGCTTTGTTAGCTGAACTAAATGAAGTTGCGATAGGAACTCAAAATTTAATGCCTGTTATAATAAAATGTGTAAAAAATAATATAACTCTTGGTGAAATTTCAAATGTGTTAAGAAATGTTTTTGGAGAATATTCATGAACAAAAAAATTCTATCACCAGCTAAGATTAATCTTCGAATAAAAATTAGAGGTATTAATTCTAACTTCTATCATTTGCTGGATATGGTGAATGTTAAAATAAACTTTTATGATAAAATTGATATAGAAATCTTAGAATCGAAAAATAAAACAATTAATGTAAAAGGGGATTTTTCAAAAGAAGAACTTGCATTGCTAAACAGCATTGAAAATAATCTAGCTTCTAAAGCTGCTGTTAAATTTCTTGAGGAATTTGAAATCAAAAAAGGCTTTAACATTAAAATTGATAAATTAATTCCGTCTGGTGCAGGTCTTGGTGGTGGAAGTAGTAACGCAGGAACGGTTTTAAAATGTTTATATGACAATTTAATTAAAACTGATGACAAAAGTTTTATAGCTCTTCAAAAGATTGCAAAAAAAATAGGAGCAGACGTCTCATTTTTTCTTTTTGGAAATTCTTCAATAGTACAAGGTATAGGCGATCTAGTTACAGAAATTCCTAGAGAGCAAATTAAAATTACAGATATGGTATTTATTCTTCCAAGTATAAATTGCGACACTGAAAAAGTTTTTGATCTAGTAAGGCAATTGAGAGATTTTAGCCAAGATACGGCAGATAAGTTTATTTCTCAATTAAAAGATAATGGCAAAAGTGTTTTTACTCCTAAGGATATAGAAAATGATTTAGAAGAGTATGCTTTAGAGGTTTATCCAGAGTTAGAGAAGTATATAAAGGCAGCTAAAGTTAAGAAGAATTGGGCTTGGAGCTTGTCTGGTTCTGGGAGTACTATTTTTGGTTGTCCCTTGGATGGAGGAAAGATTACTCAAGATGATTTTGAAGAGATAGTTGAGAATTTAAAAAATTTGAATTGTAAAGTGCTTAGAGGAGAAATTTTAGGAGTCTCAAAAAGTTTCATGTAGTAAAAGTCAGGTCAGGTAGTAAATGAATGGCATTAACTTAAGCTTTTTTTCTTCCTTTAACTATTTAAGATAGTTTAATTTTTCTATATTCCTGTCTAGAACTAATCATGTAAGGGTAAGGTTTTTCGCGTCTTTTCTTAGTGCAGGGCTTTGTTAGTTTTAGAAAATTCAGAAATTTTTCAACTGTTTGAGATGCTTAAAGCTGACATTTAAAATCTTATTCAATATACTTCGTTAGAAGCATGAAAGCTCTTTCTAGAATTGACCTTAAACTGTAAATTAGCGAATATAGATTTTTACTATTTTTTCTTGTTACATTTGGGTTTTTTTATGAATGAATCAAATAATTTAAGATTACAAGAAGTTTATAACCTTGAGCAAGAAAGAAAAGACAAAGGATATAAACCAGGTTGGCTTTATTATGAATGTAAGAAGCTAGGGCTGCTAAGAGAGTTAGATGAGCTTGAAATGAGTGGAAAAATTGTTCGTTGGAAAGATAATAGAAGCGATCATGAAGTTTATAATTTAGAAGTTTTTCAGCATTTAACAAATGTTTCAAGTGAAGGTTTGCCTAAATTTAATATTCTTCCAGAAAAATGTCATTTGCAAAACATTAGGAATCTACTCACATCTTCTCAATGGAAAAGAATTAGAAAATTATGCTTACAAAAAGCTAAAAATAAATGTCAACAGTGTGGTTTTAAACCAGATTCAACTAGTAAATTAGATTGTCATGAAGATTGGGTGTTTGATGATAATACTAGAACACAAAGTTTAGGGAAGTTAATGATTCTCTGTAAATATTGTCACAACTTAAAACATTTAGATTTTCATTTTGAATCAAACAATGGAAGCAAGTTAATTGATCATTTTATTAAGTTATCTGGAGGAGAATACTCTAAATCTGAAGCTATTGATTATTTTCAAACTGAAAGAGATTTAGCAAAGCACAGAGATTTCGATCCTCAATTCTGGAAATTAGATTTAAATATTTTAAATGAAATAGGATTTATTCCTCCAAAGTCTGTTAGAGAGCAAGGTGTAGATCTCAAGGCTAAAAGAAGAAAAAAAAGAAGAAAATCTTCAAAAAAAACTAATTCTTTTATTGAAGAAAACTATGGATGTCTTTATAAAAATGAAGAAAATTATATTCCAGTAGTGAAGAGTAACTCAAAATTAAACATACAAAATGATACAAAACAAAATGATCAACTTAATACTAGCCTAATTGCTTCTTTCTTGTACGGAAGTTTGCTTGCTATGGTGATTTATATAGTAGTTTCAATAATTAAAAATATCGCTACTTAACTTGATACAAAGAGAATTTTTTGTTTTCTATCTCTCTAAGATTGTTTTCAATCTTAATCCTTGTATGAGTTCTAATTTTCAACAGAAGCTAATTTAACTAAGTGGTAACTAAGTGGTGCCATCAACATTTGAACTCTTAAGATTTAGTTAATTTGTCAAAATAACTAATATATCGATAAAAACTTTGCAAAATTTCGTAATTGAGTGGATTTTGTAAGAAAAGATGTGTTTACAAAGTTGGTGGCACCAGTTATCTGGGCAGAAATTACCGCTAAAATTGCCAGAAATATTGTCGAATTTAAGAGGTTGGAATTTCTTACTATGGAAGAGCTTATGATGAAGGTAAGAAAATAGGTGTAATAGACGGCTTAAGAGCAATTTATGCTATTTTAAAGTATAATATTTTTGATAGATCTTAGTGGAATGATTCCCTGCTGGCGCTGGGTTATTGACTAAGTGCAATTTTAAGCTCGAGTTCCTTTAAAATACAGGGGATAGCTAAAATTTTTTTTGATATCCAACTCACTTTTTGAGTGATTTTATAAACGTGAATAAATTTGCTTAAGATCGTAAAAGCTTTAAACTATTAAGCATAGGAAATAATTAGGAGATTGAAGTAATGAGAAGTATAAAAAATTCAAATGCACAGAACGTTGGCTTTAGTCTAACCGATACTTTTGTAATTGATGCAGGAGTAAAAGGAGGAAAAGTCGAGGCAGTACAGAATATTAACTTTTCTAGTATGGATTTGGCTAATGTAAATCTGAATCCAGACTTATTTGTTGGGCAAGACACGCATGGAGAGCAGAAGCAAGTTGCAAGCACCCCAACTATAAGTAATAAACCAGTTTGGGAGCTAGCGCCACTCACTAGAGAAGGTAATACATTTGTTACAAACTTTGATAATGCAGAATTTACAGCTAAAGATTTAATTACTCAGTTAGAAAAAGAACATGACATTACGCTATGGATAGGTTCCCCTTTTAAATCTGCTTTGAGTGAGGAACTAAGTGGTGAGATAAGAACTGTTGCTGACCCTACTAAAAAATGTACGCAAGCCAAGCTCGCACAAATACTAGAGGAAAATGGGCTAGTTGCAAAAGAAGGAGATGAGATTAAGAGTCTTACTCAAGGATTACTCATTTACCTAAAACATTTATCAGGAGAAACTTTAAGTTCTGATGAACGAGATTATTTTAAGCTAATTAAAAATGAATCTGGCAAAGATTTCGCTTTTATTCGTTGTGGTTCTGGCTCTGCCGGCTTCTTTATCCGCGCTCATGGCAATGTCTACGCGAACGACCACTACCGCAGCTTCAACCGTGGTGCTGCTTCTGGCTCGGTTCGTCCTGTTCCGGAATCAAAAATTTGATAGTTGGTTCTTGAAATCTTGATTATTCTTGGTCTTTTGATAGATTTCGCACCTAAGTAAGATCTTTCTTAATTGATTCTTGGATTTTGCCAGCGCGTAGCGCTGGTAAAAATTTTTCTAGAATTACAACCTAAAATAGATTAGGATATGAGAATCTTAGAAATGTGTGGATGTCTAAGGATCTCCAGCCTGAGATGATTCAATCAGATACTTGTCGGAGTTTTTGAGTCTAAGGATTCAAAAAGAGTACAAACTGTGTTGGAGATAGAAATTCTTGTCTTAAGCTCGTAGAAGGTTAATTTGAGTCTTCTCAAATGAAATTCAATTGATTGTTTTTATTATTAGAATAAATTCATGATATGGTGGTGGGTTGTCGATTCGGCAATGTAAATGGTTTAAGGCAATATTTTTTGTGGTTCTGGCTCTGCCGGCTTCTATATCAACGATAATGGCAATGTCAACGCGAACGACAACTACAACAGCAACAACCGTGGTGCTGCTTCTGGCTCGGTTCGTCCTGTTCCGGAACTTCTATCTCCTTTTTATCTTTGCTTTTGCTTGATACTTTTTATCCAACCACCAAGCATTCTACCAATTTCATCTATTTGGGATTGTAGTGAAATATACTTTTTTTGGTTGATAATCTTGGTGTCAAATGCAAGACGTAATTGAAGCTTGAGTAGGTCAACTTTTATGCTTGCTTCAGTGAGAACATTTATTCTTTGATTGGGATCTAAATATCCACCATGAACTAGGTATTTAATAATAGCTAAACAAGCTTTTTGTATATCCTGCCAAAGAGTATATCTCTCTAATTTGGGTATATTTTTTTGAATAAGATATAAGCTTTTATACAGCTCATATGTTTTTGCTATTACTGGTACATCTAATGCTTTCATAATTACTTAAATTTAAGATGGCTAATATTATTAATTCTTTTCAAAAACTCACTTCATTAGAACATTTGTTTCAATCTTGGTTTATTTTTCGAAAAGGAAAGAGAAAAAGAGAAGATGTGCTTGTCTTTGAAAGACACTTAGAGAAGAATATTTTTAATCTTAGGCGTAAACTTTTAAGTAAAGACTACAAACATAAGCCTTATCATTCTTTCCATATTCATGACCCAAAGATTCGTCTTATTAGAAAAGCCAGCGTTGAAGATCGTTTAGTACATCAGGCAGTTTATTCTGTTCTAAGCGATATTTATGATAGAAAGTTTATTTACCATCTATACTCATCAAGAATTGGCAAAGGAACACATAAGGCTGTAAATGCTCTTAGAAAAATGACTCAGAAAGTCAGCAATAACTTATCCTGTCCTTGTTTTGCTCTAAAATGTGATGTTAAAAAATTTTATGATTCTGTCGATCATAGAATACTTCTAAGGATTCTTTCTAAGAACATACAAAATCAAGATACTTTCTGCCTACTTAATGAAATTATTTGTAGCTACTCAGTTGAAAACACTTCAGATAAGGGGATGCCGATAGGAAATGTAACTTCTCAAATATTTACAAGTATTTATTTAAATGAGCTAGATCAATATGTAAAACATACTCTAAAAGCTAAAAATTATATTAGATTTGCTGATGATATAATTTTCTTATCGCAAGATAAGAACTATCTTAAATCACTTCTGCCAAAGATAGAATATTTCTTAGCTAATAAGCTTGCTCTTATTTTGCATCCTAAAAAAATACATTTCAGATCTCTAACTCAAGGAATTGATTTTTTAGGCTACGTAACATTCCCATACCATAAAACCCTGCGTACTGTCACAAAAAAACGTATGAAGAAAAAACTTGATAAAAGATTAGATGAATACTTTTCTCATAGAATTTCTGAATACTCCCTTAGTCAAACAATGCAATCTTATTTGGGAATTCTTTCCCATGCTAATACGTTAAAGCTACAAGAAAGGCTTAAAAATACTTATTCTTGGAAGTAGTCACAAGCTTTTCTTACTGTTTTATCATCAACACCTAAAGCCTGTCCTATTTTTCGATAACTCATCCCTCAGGTATAACTAAGTGGTGCCACCAACATTTAAACTCTTAAGATTTAGTTAATTTGTCAAAAAAAAATCTAATATATCGACAAAAATTTTCCAAAGTTTCGTAATTGAGTAAAATTTGTAAGAAAAATTGTGTTTACAAAATTGGTGGCACCAGTTATCTACCAGTTATCTAACTCTTCATTAAAAGATTCTTTTAAATATCAACTTCACTTATCTTATCTCCTTTATAAAGAAATTTTATCGCTTGAAATATTCGATAACCTCCCTTCGTCAGTACGCACTCCATCGATACTTCTAGCTCCTCTAAGCTTGATACTGAACGATCTATTTTTAGTATTCTTGGCACTCATTAAATATGACCTATTTTGTGCACTCTATATAACTCGCTTAAAATATTGCTTTTTTTATATCCACTTTCACTGAATAAATTTCAATACTGTGCTATAATATGCCAAGGTTTAAGCATATAGGTTTTTTCAATTTTTTAGATATTTGAGTAAAGTTCCTAATGCTTAGAAGAAGAAGAAAAGTAACAAGCAGATTTGCTAAAGTTAATATTGAAATGCTCCAAACCTCTGAGAGCTTTAAGAGAAGAATTTTCTTAATAAATCACAGCAATCTCTGGCAAAAAAGTGTGACTTTTGACTATCCTTACACTAAAGAAGCAAAGACTATGAATAGCCCTACTTAGCTGTTAAAGTCTGTCTTATGACAGTAAATAAAAATATTCTTAAAATTAACGAATCTGGTCAAAGTATCTGGTATGACTACTTATCTAAAGAGCTTATTAGTTCTGGTGAGCTTGAAAAGCTTATTGAGTTAGGAGTCACTGGACTTACAAGTAATCCAAGTATCTTTAAAAAAGCTATCGCTGATACTAAGGATTATGATGAAAAAATAAAAAAAAGTTCTGGATTAGGTTTAAACTCTGAAGAGATAATTACTGGTTTGATGATTTCTGATGTTCAGGATGCAGCAGATTTATTTATGCCAATATTTGAAAAAACTAAAGGTGATGATGGTTATGTTAGTTTAGAAGTTTCGCCAGAATTGGCTTATGACACAGAAGGAACTGTTGCAGCAGGTAAAGAACTATATAAAAGAGTGGGGCGAAAAAATCTTCTTATCAAAGTTCCTGCAACTAAAGAGGGAATTCCTGCGATAGAGAAGCTTCTAACTGATGGGATTAATGTTAATGTTACTTTAATATTTTCTATAGAAAGATATAAAGATGTAGTTAATGCGTACAATAATGCTCTAAAACATACTAAAAGAAATCTTTCAGAAGTATATTCAGTGGCAAGTTTTTTTGTATCTAGAGTTGACGCTGCTGTTGAAAAAGAAATTGCTAGTTTTGGGGTTGATGGAACAAAATACTTAGGCGAAATAGGTCTTGCTAATTGCAGACTTGCTTACAAACATTTTAATGATGTTTTTAAAGCATCTGAGTTTACTGAATTAAGCCAAAAAGGAGCAAGAAAACAGAAATTGTTATGGGCAAGTACTAGCACAAAAAATCGAACTTTCGATCCTCAACTTTATACTAAAAACTTAGTTGGTCCGAGCACTATCAATACGCTTCCACCTAAAACTTTAGCTGAAATTTTTGAAAAATTCGAAATCGGAACACCTATCTTGGATGATATTGAAAATTCACTAACTTTAGTTGAAGCTTTAGAAGGAGATAAGATAAACTTTCCTTTAATTTTAAAAGATCTTGAAGCTAATGGTGTTAAATCTTTTTCTGATGCATATTCTGAGTTATTAAATTCTGTTCAGAGTAAAATGTAAGTGATCAATGACAAAATTTACGTCTATTTTTAATCTTGCTCCTACAATCTTTGTTATTTTTGGCGGCACTGGAGATCTTTCAACTAGGAAAATAATCCCCGCTTTAAAGAGCTTGTATGATAAAGGATTTGCTCCTAGTTATTTTAGGATTATAGCTTGTTCTAGAAGAAATTTTAATGACAAAGATTTTAGAGAATTAGTAAGAGAATCCAATTTTTTTAAAGAGAAAGAAGTAGATAGTAAGTTTTTAGATAAACTTCATTTCTCTTCTGTTGATGCTACCAAGCTTGATAGTTTTGGAAATTTAAAGAAATGTATAGATGATATTTGCAAAGAAGATTCAATTGACCCTAATATTATTTTTTACTTAGCTACATCTCCTTCTTTTTTTTCTGACATAGCAAATAATTTAAAAGAAATTGGTTTAGTTAGAGAAGATAAGTCAACGTTAATCGTAGAAAAACCATTTGGTCGCGATCTTAAATCTGCAAAAGAATTGAATGATAGTTTGAAAAAAAGTTTTTCTGAGGATAAAATATTTAGAATAGATCATTATTTAGGAAAAGAAACAGTTCAAAATATTTTAGTATTTAGATTTGGGAATGGTATTTTTGAATCAATTTGGAATAGGAAATATGTAGATCATATTCAAGTATCAGTATGCGAAGATTTAGGGGTAGGAGATAGAGGGAGTTATTTTGAAAATGCTGGAATTATAAGAGATATAATTCAAAACCATCTTTTGCAAATGTTGTCACTTCTCTGTATTGAACCACCAAACTCTTTACTTGATGCAAACTCAATAAGAAGTGAAAAAGTTAAAGTTCTTAAAGCTCTAAAAAGATTTACCCCAAATGATGTAAAAAATAAACTTATTAGAGGTCAATACACTGCAGGTAAAATAAACGGCGAAGAGGTTGGTGCATATACAGATAATAAAGGGGTTGATTTTAACTCTAGAACTGAAACATATGCGGCAATGAAACTTGAAATTGATAATTGGCGTTGGGCTGGTGTTCCAATATTTATTCGAAGTGGAAAAAGATTGCCTCGTAAGGTCACTGAAATTCTAGTTGTATTTAAAAGATCGCCAGGAAATTTATTTGAGAAGAAGATGCAAAGAAACATTCTTGCAATAGAAGTTTATCCTAATCAAGGAATTTCAATGAGGATTAATTCTAAGCCTCCTGGATATTCTTTTAATGTCGAACCTGTTGAAATGGATTTTAGTTACGGTGAATCATATTCTGGGCCAGCGCCTGAAGCGTACGAACGTTTAATGCTTGATGCTATGAAGGGCGATGCCACTCTCTTTGCTAGAGATGACGAGATTGAAGAGGCTTGGGATTTTTTAAATCCAATTTTTAATGTTTTTCAAAACGACTCCACTTTTCCTCTTCATAAATATGAGGCAGGGACTTGGGGTCCAGAAGAAGCTAAAAAGTTGATTGCTGAAGCTGGGATTAAGTGGCGAAAGTGGTAGTTTTTTGCTTATTTTTGATATTGATAAACAATCAAAATATAAGGTAATGTAAGTGCACCAATATGTATAATATAGAAATTTTTGCAAATGATTCTTATAACTCAAAAGTAGCTAAAAAAATTCTCAATACTATTAAACAAGTCCTTAGCGAAAAAGAATTTTGTATGATCTCGCTTTCGGGAGGAAGTACACCAAAGGCAATTTATAACTTAATGTCTGACTCTAAAATAAATTGGTCTAAAGTTAAGTTTTTTTGGGGAGATGAGAGATATGTCTCTCATGAAAGTTTAGAAAGCAATTACAGAATGGTTTCTGAAACTTTATTTAAAGTAAATGATGTTCCAGCTAAAAATATCTTTCCTGTTCCTACAAATTTAAGTACGCCTTTTGAATCTGCAGAGTCATATTCAGAAATTATAAAAAAAGAACTCAATGGAAGTTTCGATATTATGCTTCTAGGTTTAGGTACTGATGGACATACTGCCTCACTTTTTCCTGAGCAAGAACAAATATTTTTAGAAGATAGACTTTGTATTGCTACTATTGGACCCAAAAAATCAGATAGAATTAGCATAAGTAGGACGTTAATTAAAGAAGCTTCTCGAATTTTTGTACTAGCCAAAGGTGAAGGTAAAGCTGAAATGTTAAAAAAAGTAGTAGAAGAAGATGGACAAGAAATACACGAGCCTATTAGATTGATAAAAGATGTTAGTTCTAAAGTAATTTGGCTAATAGATACGGATGCTTCAAAGGAGTTGAGTAGATGATGAGATTTTCAGTATTAGGAAGCGGTAGTAAGGCAAACTGTGTTTATCTTGAGTCTCAAAATATATCTCTTTTAATTGATTGTGGTTTAAGCTGTAAACAAACTTTGTTAAGACTTGAAGCTATAGGTATTAATCCTGAATGTATTGAGGCTGTATTAGTTACTCATGAGCATGGAGATCATATAAAAGGAGCTAGAGTTTTAAGTAAAAAGTTAAAAATTCCTATTTATGCAAATATTAAAACAGGACAATCTCTACAAGATGTGTATGAGTTAAAAAATTTTAAAACAGGTGTTCCCTTTGATCTTAATTTTAAAAATGGCAGTATCTCCGTAAAACCTTTTAGTATAGTCCACGATGCAAGAGATCCTGTTGGGTTTGAAGTTTTTTCAAATTCTCAAAAATTTACATATCTCTCAGACTTTGGAAAAGTCACAGGCTTAACAAAGAATGCTGTGAGAAATGCTGACGCTCTTCATATAGAAGCTAATTACGATAAAGACATGCTTCAAGAGTGTCACTACCCTTGGGAAGTTAAACAAAGAATTGCATCAACACATGGACATTCTTCTAATGAAGATACTGCAAAGCTTATAAGGGAATGTGCTAGTCCTAATTTGCAAGCTGTAACACTTGGGCATTTAAGTGAAAATAGTAATTGTCCCAAAAAAACAATGAAAGTTATGGCTAAGTATGTAGATGTAGCTAGTTATGATTATTTTAAATGTGCAAGTCAACATAAGCCTACCCCTTTAATTACGCTTAGATCGCAGCAGTTAAGATTAGTTTCTGCTATGGCTTGAAAATTTTTTGCTAAAGAAATAGTATTAAATCGAAATGATAGAAAGATACTCAACAAAAGAAATAGCTGAAATTTGGTCTGACGATAATAAATATCGAATTTGGCTTGAAGTTGAAACTCTTGCGCTTGAAGCGATGGCAAAGGAAGGCTTGGTTCCAGAGTCTGCTGTAAAGGACGTACGAGAAAAGGGCAAATTTGAAACTAAAAAAATACTAGAGATTGAAGAGGAAGTTAAGCATGATGTTATAGCTTTTTTAACAAATGTGGCTGAGCATGTTGGTCCTAGCTCTAGGTATGTTCATAGAGGAATGACATCGAACGATCTTCTAGATACAACTTTTGCTGTTCAGTTAAAGGCTTCAGGTGAGATTATACTTAAATCACTTGATAGTTTAATTGAATCAATAAAAAAAAGGGCAGAAGAATTTAAATATACACCATGTGTTGGGCGTAGTCATGGTATTCATGCAGAACCAATTACATTTGGACTTAAGTTACTTTCTTGGTACTCGGAGTTACTAAGGCAAAAAACAAGGTTTAAGGCGTCTCTTAAGTCAGTTTCAGTCGGAAAGTTAGCTGGAGCAGTTGGTACTTACGCGTCTCTTAGTCCAGATATTGAGAAATATGTCTTTGATAAACTTGGAATTGATGCAGAACATGTTCCAACTCAAATCGTTAGTAGAGATAGACATGCCGAATTTTTTTCTGTTTTAGCTCAAATTGGAAGTTCTATTGAAAGGTTTGCAGTTGAAGTTAGGCATCTTCAAAGAACAGAAGTCAATGAAGCAAGTGAAAGCTTTAGTAAGGGACAGAAAGGGTCTTCTGCGATGCCTCACAAGAAAAATCCAATTCTTTCAGAAAACGTGACAGGTTTGGCCAGATTACTTCGTTCGTACTCACTAACGGCTCTCGAGAATGTTCCCTTATGGCATGAGCGTGATATTAGCCACAGTTCTGCTGAAAGAGTTATTGCGCCAGATTCATGTAATTTGGCACATTTTATGATTGAGAGATTTAATAAAATTATTTCAAACTTAGATGTAAATGCTGAAAAAATGCTTTCAAATTTAAATCTTACCAAAGGCTTGATTTTTTCTGGTTCTTTATTACTTTCTTTAGTAGATAAGGGGGTGCTTCGTGAGGACGCATACAAGATGGTACAAGCTGCTGCAATGTCTGCAATGGAATCTGGCGCTGAATTTAAAGCTGTAGCTATAAATGACAAGGAGATTTTAAATAATCTTTCGAGCGAAGAAGTAGCTTCAGTTTTCGATCTAGATAGATATTTTAAACATGTTGATTTTATTTTTAATAGGGCAATAAATGAAGGTTAGAGTATACGTTAGACTTAAAGCTGGAGTTCTCGATGTTCAAGGAAAAGCGATCGAAGGTAGTTTAAAAAGCGTTGGTCATGACAATGTTTCTAATTTAAGAGTTGGAAAAGTTATTGAATTTGATCTTGAATCCGAAACTAAAGAGAAAGCTAAAAACGAAGTAGAAAACTTATGTGATAAGTTATTTACAAACCCTGTTATTGAAGATTTTGAAATTACTTTTTTATGAAAACTGATGTAATTATATTTCCTGGTAGTAACTGCGAGCACGACGTTGTTTTCTCACTTAAGAAAGACTTTAACGCCGAAGTTAATCTTGTATGGTATAAAGAAAGAGTTCTTAATAAACCTGATTTAATTGTAATTCCTGGTGGATTTTCTTATGGAGATTACTTAAGAACGGGAGCAATGGCAAAACTTGCACCAATAATGACTGAAGTAAAAAACTTTGCTCAATCGGGCGGAAGAGTTCTGGGGATTTGTAACGGTTTTCAGATACTTTGTGAGACCGGACTTTTACCAGGAGTTTTGCTCAAAAATAGATCTAGAAAGTTTATATCTAAATTTCTTAATATTAAAAAAGAAAAATCTATTTCAAGATTTTCAAATTCAATGGAAGAAGGAAAAGTTAATAACTGGCCTGTAGCTCATTTTGAGGGTAATTATTTCGCAAGACCTGAAACAATCTCTGAATTAGAAAACAACAATCAAGTTGCATTTAGATATGCTACAGTCGCAGGAGAAGTCTCAGAAGAATCTGAAACCGCAAATCCAAATGGCTCAATAAAATCCATTGCTGGCATATGTAATAAAGATGGAAATGTACTAGGACTAATGCCACACCCAGAGAGGATCGAGAAAGGATTATCTGAGATTTTATAAATAGTTCCTTCATCAATTTCTCCCACCTAACTTATGAATAAAAAGTAAGTACTAAAACCATACAAATAAACTTGACAAATTTTACCTGAATTGAAAATTAAAATAAGTATACGATTATGAAAAAAAATATTCAAAACGAACTATTTCTTAGCAATGCCAAGTTATTTTCTCTTAAAAAGTAAATTAGCTAAAGCTCTTAGTTTAGAGTAAAGAACCTTAAAGAGAAAATCGTAAAAATCTTAACTGCCCTAAAAAGTGACAAAAGACAAAAGAGGAGGATGAGTAGGAGGAAAGACTCCA
>CALJRW010000041.1 GCA_937976335.1 uncultured bacterium
GATCTTCTGATATTAGCTCTTCTAAATTCGGGATGTACATGCTCATCTGTTTATTCTCCTTCTTTAAACTCATAAAAAGGTTTTAACAGATTTTCAAGTAATTGTATCTAGGGGGTTTTAGCCGTTTTTCGACACTCCCAAGATGCACTTCTCCTTAACAATTGGTAACACTCTGTAACAATCATTTCAAGTGTTTATTGTAATTTGATTGTGATGGTTTATTACTGTTTATCCTCTGTTGTTATGGCTTACTGTGCCAAATTTTTTAGAGAGTGGTTCTGGGATAATTGATTTACTTACTGGGGGCTTGACATATATAAATATACTTTCTTTCTTAGTCGAGAGCATTTTAAATTCAAAATTTTATTTTTTTTTCAAATTAATACTTTAGATGACCAACTTTCACAAAAATGACACAATCCTCTCTAACAAAAGGATGATGCTCTGACATATGAGGGCTTCTAACCCACGTCCACTTAGGATAACTTCCATGCTCATCTATAAATGTTCCATCAAGGACTAATATCTCTTCTCCTCCAAAATGTTTATGAGTAACAAATTTTTCATTAGCAGGCCATTTAACCAAAGTACTTCCACTAGGTCCAGAAGCAAGAGGCATTACTTTTAAGCCACCCTGCCCTGGCAACCACTCCTCATTACTAGTGTTTAAAGTTATATTTTCAAAAGTTGATGATGTATAATAATTTTTTTTAATAAAAAACTTACATCCTTCTCTTGTAAAAACAGAAATGGACTTTTTCCCTGCTCTTCTAAAATACGTTCCTCGTTGGTATTCAGCATCAGCGATAGTCATACTTCCATCAAGTAAAAAAAACTCTTCTCCATGTTCTGAATTACCAATAAAAAACTGAGACTTAGATTCATAAGTGACTATTGCAGTATATGAACCTAAGTTTTTATTTTCCGCTTCTAAATAATCTATCTTTTTACCTTCTTCAAAAGACAAAGTTTTATCCCAACTAGAGGAATCAATAACAATTCTTTTCGAGTAATCAGTATTGAAAGGAAAATTTATCATGTTTATTCTTTAATTAACTCAGTAGCATGTGTAATAGCTGCGCCTGCCCTTAAAGCAGCAGCAACAAATGCAGTTTCAGAAATTTCAGCCTCACTAGCGCCAGCCTCTATAGCTTTTTCTCTATGAATTTCAAGACAGTACCCACATTGAGTAGTTAAGGCAACAGCAAGTGCAATTAACTCTTTAGTTTTTTTACTTAATTCACCATCAGCAAACACAGTTTCATTTAACTTTTGAAATAGCTCCATTTGTTTAGGGACATATGTGCCTATCTTTGAAAGTTTTTTTAAATTATTCATATCTGTCATTTTTTTCTCCTTAAATAAATGTTAAATATTTTTTAATTCCTACCAGCCATTACACCACCATCAGTATCCCAAACAACTCCAGTCACCCATGACGCTTTTTCAGATAGTAAAAATAAAATTACATTGCTTACATCTGCAGAAGTTCCATTTCTTCCAATGGGATGAAAGCCATGAAAACCTTGAAGAGCTTCTTGTGCTTCATCTTTACCACCAAAAACATCCTCATAAACAGGAGTTTCAACAACAGCAGGAGAAACCGCGTTAACACGAATATTATACTCAGCAAGTTCCATTGCTAAATGCTGCGTCAGAGAATGTAATCCAGCTTTTTGCATAGAGTATGCACTCGAAGGGGTCGCTTTAACTGATTGTTTAGCCCACATGGAGCCAATGTTTACAATAGATCCTCTTCCTGCCTGCTTCATCCTTTTAGCTACAGCTTGAGTTATAAAAAAGAAACCTCGATTTAAATCAAGGTACGAATCATAGTCTTCTTTAGTATGCTCTAAAAAAGATTTTGGTCCAAATATACCTGCAGAATTTACTAAATAATCAATTTTTTGCATGCTCTCTATCTTACTTACCAACTTCTTGACATCTGAGTCATTAGTAATATCCACACTATGAGCATGCAAATTATCAGCCTCTTCTAATTTGCTTACATTTCTTCCAACTACGTGAACTTCTACACCTGAAGACAATAAGTCCTCAGCAGTACTTTTTCCAATCCCACTAGTTCCACCTATAATTAATGCTGTTTTTTTCATATTGTTCTCCTATTTTTTAAATTTAAACGTCTTCTGTTCTTAAAACTAAAGCTTCTAACTCAGCTGAAGAAACATTACCTCCAAGTCTTTCAACTTCCTTCCCATCTTTAATCATAATGGTTGTTGGAACAGATCGAACATTATACTTCCTAGCAAGTTCTTTGTTCTGATCAACATTGACTTTAGCAACCGTCATTTTCTCACTATACTTTTCGGCAAATTCATCAAATTTTGGCGCATATGCTTTACATGGCGGACACCAATCGGCATAGAAATCAATTAAACTAAGGCCAGAAGATACAACCCCCTCAAAATTTTCATGATTTAAATTTTTTAACTTTTTCATTTTATCTACTCCTTTTAAAACCATCTATCTATCAATAGGTAGGTATTGTTTTTATAAAGATTATTCTTTTATAATTAGCTTAACCCAATTAACTACATCTTTTAGCGGTTTTTCAGTTTGATAAGCTCTAGCAACTACCAAAGTTCCTTCAAAAAGACCAACTATAGATGTAGCAGTAGCACTAGGATCTAAATCTTTTTTAATCTCCCCGTCTGTTTGCCCTTTGGTTATTGCCTTTTTAACCCATCTTTCCGATTCTTTAAAAAACTCTCTTACAACTTTACAAGTTTCTTCACTAAGAGAACTTTCGTCAGTCGCTAAACTCATACACAAACAAAAGCCCTTACCTTTATCAAAAGCATTAACTATCATATTACCGTATTTTTCAATCCTTTTTAAACCTGAAGATTCCACTTGCTCTAATTCTTCTATTTTTTTTATAAATGCACCTTTGAATCTTTTAGCTACTGCATACGACAAATCATTTTTACTTGGATAGTGATAGTGAATACTGGCAGTTTTAATTCCTACAGCTTTTGAAATATCATTATAACTAAAGGCATTAAAACCCTTAGTCAAAATCAACTTCTCAGCTGAGTCTAAAATTTTAGTATTTGTATCTTTAGTCATTTAACCTACCTACTAATAGGTATATATTAATTTCACCAAGAATGCAAGCAAAAAAACTAAATAGTTAAAATTATTTAGTTTTTTACACACACCCCCCTATGCTGTTAGAAATAGTCGATTGAAAACTTTACTTAAACTCAAAAGGCGAAATACAATAGAAATAGAAGTGGTCGGCTGAAAAAGACAGTAATATTAAAACTGCACATGTTAATTTGACCCCGTTCGTTTCGCTCTGGTGGCAATTTAACATTTAGCCTGCAGTCCTACCTTTGAGTAGTAGTGCTTTAAAAACAAGATTAAAAGGAAGATATGCGAATTAACTTGAGATTTAGAAATTTTATTTTTGTCATTCTTGCCGTTCTATTAGTTAATATTGTTAGTAAAGCAGAAAAACCTCAAAATGTTACTGTGGAAAATGCTATAGGGATTTTATCTAATATCCAAGTTTTAGACGTGAGAACTCCTCAAGAGTTCAGTAAAGGTCATATAGAAGGAGCAATTAACATTGATGTGAACGATGAAGCCTTCGCTAAGAAAGTAGCTGAATTAGAGACGGGAAAAACATACTTAGTACATTGCGCAGCCAATCTAGAAAATGGACGTGCCACTAAGGCGATGAGTCAAATGAAAGCTCTCGGATTTCTTAATCTTAAGAATTTAGAAGGTGGTTACATAGCTTGGGTTAAATCTGGAAGAAAAGTAGTAAAGTAGTGCTCATAACGGTATAGCCGAGGTTTAATTATTGAGCCTCTTTTCTCGCACGCACAACTTTTTCTAAAAATTGTTGGTAAGTTTTTTCAACTACCGCGTCCTGAAGGATTCGAACCCTCGACCCTCTGATCCGAAGTCAGATGCTCTATCCAGCTGAGCTAAGGACGCATGTTTGATAAATAGTTACATATTTTAAATAATTTTAAAAATGCATATTTAGTGCTAGAAATTGAATGTGAAACTTTTAGGCACAAATTAATAAAAAATGATGAAATAAAAACTTATACTGAGTCTAAAACAACTAGAGATGGCACTGAAAAATTTGCTGATAATGCTATAGGCATCGCAAAAGCACTTCCTGAGTTTTCTAATTGGGACGTAATATCTAATTCAAGAATTCCAAGGCACTCAATACTTATGGGGCGGAAGCAGTAGTTTCGGAATTGACTGTTCTGGCTTTACTCAAGCAATTTTGCGTATTTTTGGAAGAAAAATAAAAAGAGATTCAAGTGAGCAAGTGACTTTAGGAAAAACTATCGATTTTAAAAATTCTAAAACCGGAGATCTTTTATTTCAAGGGCCAATTGGAACTAATAAAATCACTCATACTGGTATTATTTTACTTAATGAAAATGGAGATAGATATATAGCGCATTCTAAACAACAAGTTAGAGTAAATAAATTAGGTAAAGAAGGAATTTATCCTCAAATGCTTGGCGTACAAGACGTTAAAGAAGTTAAAAGATTTATTGAGTTTGTATAGGATTTATCACTTTTCATTGTTTTACAGCAAAATTATCATCAACATAGAAAACCAAAAAAAGCTCTTTTTCGGAAATTATTTTTGGGATAACTATAGCTAATTAAAACTATGCCCAATAGAACCCGGTAATTGAGGAATATTCAAAGACCTAAAGGCACGACAATATTCTTCCATGGCAGCCACATAGTCTCCCATTGCAAGAAACCTATCAGCTCTCTCCACTCTCCGTATCGCTCGATTGATATAAAAATTACCTAATGGATTCATTAACGGCCCAATACTTAATCGAGCAGATTCAATTTCGGTAAGCACTACAGATTTCATAATAAGATTTAAAAGAATTTTTTCTCTACTTAAATCAAGTAGTCCTAACATAGCAATCTCAGCTTCTTCTAACTCTATTAAAGCAGATTTCATTTTTAAAAATGCGCTATTAATTTGATTATTAATTAAACTATCAACTGCACTATCTCCGCTAACGCCTACTAATTGCTTAGAATCCAGTAGTAATATTGCTTCATACACTGCTCTGTAAGCATCAACATTTAATATTGGAAGATTAACATTCATATTTAACAATATTTCTAATAGATCTGCGACTACGCTTTTAAGGGCATCAATTGCAGTGAATACAACTAAATCTTCAGCTATAAAAGTTCTACCACCATCATCATCCGTAACTTCAAAATGAGCATAATAACCACCTTCAGTATTGTAAGAATGACGTGCAACACTAGTACCAACTACACCTCCTCTTGAATCACTAAATACGTCAAAAGAGGTTTCTCTTATTTGCGTACCATCACTCCAATCAATTAATGCTGTGTGAGTATCAGGTTTTCCAGGATCGGTAAAAGTTCCATTTACAAAAGTTGCTAATCTTTCTATCGCATAATTTACATCTACGCCAAGTCTTTGACCAAGCTCGTTTTCTAAATAAAAAGAATCAATCGATGGAGGAACATTTCTTACTTCAATGTAGGTATCGTTAGGCAAACCAATGGCGTTTCCACTAGGATCGCTTGGATGCTGACCCTTAGTCCTAATAGGCACTAACGAAGGACCATCTAAATTATTAGCAAAAAAAGTAGGATTTACTCCTTCATATTCAAACGTTCCATCATAATCTAAATCCCAAAATATTCTTATAGCTGCAGAGTAATAATCATCACAATTTGCAAAAAACTCAGCAGAAGTAAGTTCATCATTCATACTAAAATCACCATCATCATTTGGAACATTATCCAAATTTGGCTCTTCTTGGACAGTACCAGTCCCTATTAAAGTTTTTGTAAATCTTCCAGGGAAATTACTATCACCAAAATCATCATCATTTGCACGTATAGTACAACCAACCGGAGCAAACCAACGCCAAGAGCCTGCTTCATCATTAAAATTTAATTTTTTAAAATCACGAAAATTATCCTTACTCCAATCTTCATAATCAATCATTAACCATTCATCTGAATCAAAAGTACCTGGAAGAGAAGAACCTGCATCATCATCTTCAAAAAGCTGAAGCCAAGCTTTAGTAATTGGAGCTTTACCTTCAGCAGAAAAAGTTGCTGAACTCCCTTCATCTACCACTAATGGTGTTGTATAAGAAATTGTCGGACGAAGTGTTGGGCTCTGTTTTCTAACAACTTCTCGATGTCTCCACTCTGCAAATCGAACTGTTCCACCTGGCCCATCATTATCATGTGAAGTACCATAGATAATTAGTTCTCCTGAAGGACTAACATAAACACCTGAAGCAGCTAAAAAATTAGCTGAATCCCCTCCTCCCATTATGGGCTTTGAAGTAAGATGTTTGTCATCCACATGACTTAAAAAACATCTATCGGGATTTCCACGCCTATCAATATTAAAGCTGTATAAATCTAAACTGTCTCTACCAAGATTTTTAAACGAATTTCGAGCTCCTATAAGATACAATTTGCTCCGTAGATCTCCCTCTCTAACAAAATTTAGCATTTGATGAGTTTGGAGAAATCCTGTAGGCCATCTACCTCTGTTTAAACATGCATTAATTTGGTTTTCAGATTGAGTGAGTAAATGCTCCCAAGCTAAATCAGGTGCACTAAGATCCGTAGAATCTCCTCCTCCAGTTGGTAGCGATCTATATATTCGTACTTCTTCATTACTCATACCAGTAATTAACATAAGATATCTAAGATTATTACGACTTAGAACTGGCGTAATGGCAACTAAACCTGCAGAAAATTTATCTGTTTGTCTTAATGCAAATTGACTTGATAGTGTAGGGTTTTCAGGATTTGAAACATCAATAAACAAGACTAGATTATCAAGTCCACCCCCATTGTAAGATGCTTCAAGTGGCACAGCTAAAATATCTCCAACAATTTGCATGCCTCCAGGATGTCCATAGCGAGGCCAGCCATTCTGTCCGTTAAAAGTTATAGTGGATACAACAACATCTCTCGGATCTGGAGGGGTGTAATTTATATTCAAGTCATTAAAGAGTCTATTTGAACGCATTCTTTCACCACTGGTATTGCGTGAACCCATTTTAACTACAATTAAATTTCCAGGATTATTACCTGCAAAAGGACATGCAGTCCCATTTATATTTCCACTACGACTAATAAAAACATATGGAGTGCCTGATTTTTCTAAACGAGCTAGACCTTGATAGTGTTTACACAAAGTAGGATCAGGCGAATTTCCAATCCAAAACCCAAGCGCTTCTGGACGTAAAGAAAGTTTAGAAAATTGATCTCTTACATCAGGGACAAAATTATTTTGAGCATAAGCTAGACTAGTAAATATCTTCATCAAGAAGAAAATTTTAAGAGCTAGAACAAATGAAGTTAGTAATAAGTATTTAAGAAAACTTTGCGAATCAGGAACCTGCTTTTCTAAGTTATTCATTGCTTAAGCATAACTTTTTATTAGCTACTAATCTACTAAAAAAACTATGGTAGGATCACTAGAATAGAAACTAGTTTCTGGATTCTCTTGAAAATATTAATATCTTTATAACTTTCAGAATATATTAGATATTATTTTTCTTTGCAGGAAAAATCTAAAAAAAGAGTTATAAAATTTGCAATCAAAACCTAACATTCATAAAATAACTCAGCAAGCATTATTTCAATCTTTATTTAAAGGCATAAAGATATTTTTACTATTAATCAGATTTCTGCAGAATAGTGTTAATTTTTTCTTGAATATTTCAACCAAAAACCAAACTCTTTTTTTATCTCACTAACAACTTCAAAAGAATTCTCAAATTCAGGAAAATACGCATCACCTTGATATTCACCATTAACCAAAGTTAATTCTACCTCATCCCAAAGAGGCATAGTTTCTTTATAAATTTGCCCACCACCTGCAATCCAGAGAGTATCTCCTTGAATTTTTTCAGTTCCTGTTTTAACAGTTTTTATATAATCATTTACTGAATTAATAACTTTTACTTGAGGATAGTTTTCTAAATTAGTTAATGTTTGACTTGCAACAATATTTTGTCTTTCTGCTAACGGTCTATACCTTGAAGGAATTGAATCAAAAGTTTTTCTACCCATTAGGACAGTATGAGGAGTTGTTAATTCTCTAAAATGCTCCATATCTTCGGATATACGCCATGGGAGTTTGTTATCTATCCCGACAACTCGGTTTTCACTCATTGCTGCTATTGCTATTACTTTTATCATGTTATCTTAGAGTTTATTAGAGATTTTCAAAAAAGTAAAAACCCCTAGAAACTCTACATCTCTAGAACTCGTCACTATGAAATCAAGTATGTTATTCTTAGTGACACAGAGTTCTAGAGATGTAGAGTTTCTAGGGGTTTTCTGGACGCACTTCTGTGTTCAGTTCTCAAAGCTATACAGCAATATCAAACTTAATTCTCTCATGAGATTGATAATTCTGAATTTTAAAATCTTCATAAGAAAAACCAAAAATATCTTTGATATCTGGATTAATTTCCATAGAAGGTAAAGGAAGAACCTCTCTTTCAAGCTGTAATTTAGCACCTTCTATATGGTTTGAGTAAATATGAACATCACCAAAAGTATGCACATATTCATATGGAACAAGTCCTGTACACTGAGCAACCATCATTAAAAATAAAGAATAACTAGCAATATTAAATGGAACTCCTAGCATTAAGTCAGCAGATCTTTGATAGAGCTGTAAACTCAAACGATTTCCAGAAACATAGAACTGAAAAAGTGTATGACATGCAGGTGGAGCAACTTCAGGCAAATCTGCAGGATTAAATGAAATTACTAAATGTCTTCGACTTGTAGGATTATTTTTAATATTTTCTACAACTCTTGCAATTTGATCTATTTTTCCATTTGGGCCTTCCCAACTTCTCCATTGTTTTCCATAAACTGGACCAAGATCTCCATTCTCATCTGCCCACTCATCCCATATCCTTACTTTATTTTCTTTTAGATATCCTATATTTGTATCTCCATTTAAAAACCAAAGTAATTCATAAATTATGGATTTTAAGTGAACTTTTTTGGTAGTAACTAAGGGGAAGCCATCATCAAGACAAAAGCGCATTTGTCTACCAAAAACTGAATATGTTCCAACACCTGTTCTATCTGCTCTAAAGGTTTCCGCTTCTGGCTTACCATTATCTAGTATGTCTTTTACAAGTTCTAAGTACTGCTTCATGTATTTTTTCCCTTTAATTTAGACTCTTACGTTTATAGATCAACAGAAGTATAAAATCAAAAGTTTATTTCGTGTCCTACAACAATTTTTCAAACTCAAAAAAACTATTCTTAGGCTCTTTGCAAATTTGATTCTCACAGACATAAACTGTAGTTTTTCTAGATTTCGCAATTTTATATTTATGTAGATCAGGAAATTCTTTACTATCTTCTGTAACGATCGAAAAAACTTTATTTGGATTGAAGTTAGTATACAAATAATTCTTTACTTGCTCAGCTAAATCTTTATTTTCTCCTTCTACAAGGACTATTTCTTTACGAGTATCAAGTAAATAATCAATAGCTTGTAAAGCTTCAGGATAAGCTAGAGGGTGTTTTTTTATCAAAAAAGCAAATATATTTGAAAGGTTTTTTATCTTTTCTCTAAATTTCTCATCAGTAAAAAAAGAATTTAGCCTGATAAGATTATGTAAACTTACAGAATTAGCTGAAGGAATAGCATTATCAGAAAAATCTTTTTTTCTAACTATTAGTTCAGAACCTGTAGAATAAAAATATCCAAAATTTTTCTTGTCCCAAAAATTCTCGTCTTGAATCATTTGTAATTTTTTTGCCAATTTTAACCATTCAGAATTAAAATCAGATTCATATAGATGTATCAAAGCTTGAATATAGTAGGCATAGTCTTCTAAATAGCCTTCAAAACGCCTATCACCATCTCTATACCTTCTAAAAAGTGTTTTTCCATTAAATAACTTTTCTTTAATAAACTTAGCTGCAGCTTGAGCCGCTTTCAAATATTTCATATCTCCTATGACTTGAAATCCTTTAGTAAAAGAAGAAATCATTAAACCATTCCAGGCTGTTAGAATTTTATCATCAAGATGAGGAGACTTTCGCTTGCTTCGAGCTCTTAGCATTTTTTGCGAAGCTGCTTTTAGAGTTGAATCTTTTTTTTCTTTCCAATCAAATTTGGAATTTAAGTTTAAAATGTTATTAGAATGTTCAAAATTACCAGTTTTTGTTACACCATAAACTTCTTTAAATTTCTTACTTTCCTCTTTGTTTAAAAGTTTATTAATTTCTGATTCAGTCCAAACATAATATTCCCCTTCTTTGTCCACTTCTCCTGCATCCTCAGCAGAATAAAACGCTTTTTCTTTTGAAGTCATTTTTTCAAGTACGTAATCTAGAATCCCTCTTGCCACTTCTTTATACATCTCATTTTTTGTGACTTGATATGCTTCTAAGTAAACAAAACTTAGCTTTGCGTTGTCGTAAAGCATTTTTTCAAAGTGCGGAACTAACCATTTTTCATCAGTTGAGTATCTGGCAAAACCTCCTCCAAGATGATCATATATTCCACCTCTAGCCATTTTCTCAAGAGTAAATTTAGCCATCTCTAAGGCTTTTTTATTTTTTAAACGTTTATGAATTCTTAAAAGAAGGCCGATTTGCATACTTGGTGGGAACTTAGGCGGAGCTCCAAAACCTCCCCAAACATCATCAAATCGTGAAAGATACTGAGCACCTATTTGATTAAATATTTCATCATTTAAATTAACAGATTCATTTAGTTTAATTTTATCCTCTAAATGTTTTCTTATTTCTTCAGCATTTTCTTCAATTTTATCTTTGCTGATTACCCAAGCTTCACTTAATTGATTTAAAATTTGTATAAATTGCTCTCTATAAAAAAAAGTTCCTCCCCAAAATGGCTTAAGGTCGTTTGTTAAAAAAACATTGAGCGGCCACCCTCCACGTCCTCGCATAGCATGAATTGCATCCATATATATTTGATCAACATCAGGTCTTTCTTCTCTATCAACTTTTATACTGATAAATTTTTCATTAAGAACTTTTGCTACAACTTCCTGTTCAAAAGAATCTTTTTCCATCACGTGACACCAATAACAAGTTGAATACCCAATTGAGAGAAATATAGGCTTATTTTGCTCACGTGCTGCTTTGAATGCAGCTTCTCCCCAAGCATACCAACAAACTGGATTGTCTTTATGTTGAAGCAAGTATGGACTTTTTTCTTCTCCTAAATGATTACAATTTTTAGTAGGCTCTGACATAAGTAATACTGAAAAGAAAATGTTAATGAGGAATAGTAAAATAAACAAAATTTTCAAGATATGTTATTAAAACATATTTTAATACATTTTTCTATACTGCCAATATTACTTAAATGTGATATAGAAAACTGGGAAACTGGGAAACTGGGAAACTGGGAAACTGGGAAACTGGGAAACTGGGAAACTGGGAAACTGGGAAACTGGGAAACTGGGAAACTGGGAAACTGGTAAACTGGAAAACTGGAAAACTGGAAAACTGGAAAACTGGAAAACTGGAAAACTGGAAAACTGGAAAACTGGAAAACTGGAAAACTGGAAAACTGGAAAACTGGAAAACTGGAAAACTGGAAA
>CALJRW010000042.1 GCA_937976335.1 uncultured bacterium
TACAATATAATAACTAAAAAGAATTAAGAAAAAAAATAAGAATGACCAGGTGAAATTTTTAAGTTCGTCTTTTTCGATTTTAAGGATACTAATCATTCAACTTATTTAAGCATAGTTTTTTTAACAGCGTTAGTAAGGAAAAATTGAGAAAAGATTAAATAATATTACTTAATATTTGATTTTTCTGCTTTCAAATGGAAAAACTCAATGTCGTTTGCTATTATTGAGTTCTATATTTACTAATGACTCTTACAAAATATTTGACTATACTTACCATATGCCCTTTTCAAACAAAGATTTCGAAAAACAAATACCTAAAGGCGACACTCTAGCTATTGCTCGTTTTATTACTCTCGTTGAAAACAGAGTTGAAAGGGTTGAAGGAGTAAAGTCAAAATTGTTTAAACTAGGAGGAAAAGCAAAAGTAATAGGAGTAACAGGATCTCCTGGTTCTGGAAAATCTACTATTGTGAATGGCTTATGTAAAATATTATCAGAAAAAAATAAAAAAGTTGCAGTTTTAGCAGTTGATCCTACGAGCCCTTTTAGCGGAGGAGCTGTTTTAGGTGATAGGATAAGAATGATGAACGCGAGTGAATCAGAAAATGTTTTTATAAGAAGTATCGCTACTCGTGGACATTTAGGCGGATTGTCAAAGAGCACTTACGATCTTATTCAAATATTTGATGCAGCTCAGTTTGATTACATCATTTTAGAAACTGTAGGTGTTGGTCAAGCTGAAGTTGATATAGCTAGGATTGCTGATACCTGTATTGTTGTTTTAGTTCCTGGAATGGGAGATGGAGTACAAGCTTTAAAGGCTGGAATTTTAGAAATTGCTAATATTTTTGCGCTTAACAAAGCTGATCTCCCTGGAATTGAAAGAGTGCATAGAGATATTAAAATGATGTTATCTCTTTCACCTCCAATTGATAGTTGGGAACCTCCTTTGATTCATACAGTAGCTTTTAAGGAAGAAGGATTGGAGGGTCTACTTGAGTCCGTATCTGAGCATTCTAAATGGTTGAAAGAGTCTGAAAGTGGAGTAAAAAACAGGATTGAGTTAATGAAAGAAATAATTCTTAAGCTATGTGGAGAGAAACTTATGAGCGAAGTTTTGGCTAAAAATGGAGAAGAGATAAATAGTCTTGCTCAAGATTGTGTAGAAAGGAAAAACGATCCGTATTCGGCAATAAATAAAATAGTAACTCGAAAGTAACTTTGGTATAATTTAATTAAGATCTTATTTATTAAATTTAAATCTTAACTGCAAGTTTCAGTTGTTTTAACTACTGTTGAAAATAAAGACATTGTTTCTGCTTCATTTTTAATAAATCTTTTTTTGATATTTTTAGCTTTCTTTTTGTTGGCAATTGAACCATGTTTTTTAATTAACTTAAAAAGAGGTTTCATAGCCTTGCTGAGTCGTCCATGTTCAGTAAGATAGTTCGTTTCTTCTTGTGTGAAAAATGTAGTTGTGCACGATCCATCAACATCTCCGCAATTAAAAGTATCTGAGTCAAAAGCCCAGATTGCAAGCCAAGATGCGTAGGCAGCATTTTCACCTTCGTTTCGGTAAAGTTTAGCTTTTTTTAGAAGTTTTTTTCTAATTTTAGGATTTTCTTGTTTTTTAGCTATTTTTTTAACAATATTAGAGAGAGATCTAACAAATCCTGATGAAACATAGCCTCTGTTATCTATCTCTTGAAGTAAATCTTTCTGATTAACACTAGTGCAACAACTTAGACCATCGCCATAACAAACATCGCAGCGATCTTTATCTGAGTTAGTGCCATTGCAGACATTACAATCATCAGCTATAAGCTCACTTTTCTGTGGAACTTGAGAACAAAAACCGTTGCTTGTTATAGATTGAAGAACCCAATCTATCCCATTAGAGAAAGGAGAAGTGATTTCTATCATAATTGCCCCAACACAGGAAAAAGTTTCTTGATTTCCTGAACCAATAAAAGAACTAAAAGGGAAGTTGAAATTTTCGGGCGTTGTATTACTTCCAAATAAATTACCTAAGTCTTTTGTAACTGTTGATGATACATATAAAGTTCCATTTAAATCTCTTCCATCAAAAACTGTAATTTTTATTTCTAAAGATTCTTGATCTGCATTTCCAAGCATATCAAATGCTGTTGCTCCATCACTTGTGAGATCTAAACATCCAAGACCATTAAAATTTGTCAAACCCGGAGAAGAATCACCATCATATACAAAGCTTAAGCTAGATTTCATCTCAGGATTAATCGGGCTTGAGTATTCTAAATAACCGAAACCATTATCTGGATTGTAATATTTACCTAAGCCAAAACTAACTGAACCATTTGAAGCATTAGGTTCATTTATCTCAGAAAGAATTTCTAAAGATCTACTTCCTCCAATAGAAAAATTCCCAAGTTCGTGAATGCTGTCAGTAAAGGTTGGATAGTAGTCGGTACCAAGAAAATCACTACTTGAGTAGTAGCGTGTATAGTAATCATAAGGTTCTGTATGCTCACCTAAATTAATACTGCTCCATGTTTCTAAAGTAATCGCAAAACAACAAGTACTTGTTAAAAGTAAAGAATAAGTTAAATGTAAGATCTTCATAATGTTCTCTCAAAAATTGTTCACTTATAATATTGTTATTGAGTAGTCATTAATGCTTGGAACATAAGCAAAGTAAAAATAAGTTAAAATACTTGTATAAGTGAAAAAAGAGAACAAAAAGTAGTAAATATTTATCTAAATCAAGTAAATTTTACTTGTATGCTGTCAATTAAAAATGATATTCATTGCTTTTCAGGAGAAACATATGGATTGTAGAAGAATAGAGATGAGAATAAGTATAATAGTTTTTTTGTTACTTTCGATACATGTTCAAGCTGAAACCAGAAAAATCAAAATAGGAATTTCAACTGCACTTTCAGGACCTGGTGCAACTTATGGTCTTGATGTTAAAGATGCAGTTCTTTTTGCGTCAAATTATCTTGCAAAAGATGAATACGAGTTTGTAATTGAAGATGATAAATGTAGCGGGAAAGAAGCAGCCGCTATTGCACATAAGTTTGTAAATATTGATAAAGTTGATGCTGTTATAGGCTATGCCTGTAGTAGTGCAATTCTTTCTGCTGGACCTATACTTGAAAAAGCTAAAATACTAACAATTGCTACATCTGCATCAAGTCCAAAAATTGCTGATAGTGGTGATTATATTTTTAGAACAATTCCAAGTGATGCTGATGCAGCGAAGAAGCTTTTCAATTACATTGCTACTAAAAAATACAAAAGAATTGCATTAATTACCGAAGAAAGTGATTATGCGCAAGATATTAAAAATGCATTTGTCTCAAATAATTCGAGCCAGCAATTGACTTTTTTATTTGAAGATTTTTTATCTACCGAGATTGATTTTAAAACGCTTCTACTGAGATTAAAAACAAAAAAGCCAGAAGCTATCTTTCTTAATACTCAAAGCGAGCAAAAAGCTGCGCAGTTAGTAAGAAAAATTAAAGCTTTAAAATGGGAAGTGCCTTTGTATAGTGCTTATTGGCCTGCTAGTCCTGTTTTTCTTGAAATTACAAAAAAATTGTCAGAAGGGATTGAATTTGTGGATACTCCATCATTAAGTAGTATGCTGACGAAAAAAGGTAGAGAAGTTTATAAAGTTTTTCTAGAAGAAGGGCATAAGATTAGAAGCATTGAATCAGTTTTTGCAAGTTCTTTTGAAGCATTTAGCATATTACATCAAGCCAAAAATCAATCAAAACAAATAAAGGATTTTTTGTATACAAGCTCTTTTGATGGAATCTTTGGGAAATTCAGCTTTGATAGTAAGGGAGAACTAATCGGAATGCCACATGCCCTAAAAGTAATTAGAGGTGGGAAGGTATTAAATTTACAAGTAGAAAAGGATTAGTGCCTTGATTGACTCCTAGTATAAGATTATGAGATAAGTGTCTCTTAATGAGACCAAAAATAGCCATAGTAAACTCGAGTAGTTTTGGAAAAGTTTTTCCTGAATTTATAGAAGAGCTTCAGAAATTTGCAGAAGTTGAAAGGATTCAAGTTCCAAAAGATATCAGCCCTGAAGAATTTTTGCCACACTTAGTAAATTTAGAAGGTATAATTGCTAGTGTTACACCTAAATATCCTGCAGAGTTAATTGCAAAATTGCCGAAATTAGTAGCCATAACAAGGCATGGAATTGGTTTTGATAATATCAATATTGAGGCTGCAACAGAAAATCAGACTGTAGTAACTAAAGTTGACGGAATTATCGAACAAAATGCAGTTGCTGAGCAATCAGTTGCTCTTATTTTAACTGCTGCTAGAAAAATTAGTGCTGGTCATAAAGCTGTCATTGAAAACCGTTGGGCTGATAGAGCAAATTTTGTTGGTTTAGAGCTTGCTAATAAAAATTTTGGACTTGTTGGTTGCGGTAATATAGGTCGGCAAGTTGGAAAAATTATGAAAAATGGATTTGGAATGGATGTATTGGTATTTGATCCTAATGTTTCAAATGAAGAAATTCAAGAATTAGGTTTTACGGCTTCCTCCTTAGAGAATCTTTTTCAAAAAAGTGAAGTCATTAGTCTCAATGCAAGTGCTAACTCTAGTAACTATCAATTTATCAATAAAGAATTACTGAACATTACTAAAGAAGGAGTAGTTATTGTTAATACAGCTCGAGGAGAGTTAGTTAATCAAAATGACTTATTAGAAGCGCTTAATTCTAAAAAAGTTGGAGTTTATGCAACTGATGTTATTGAAAATGAGCCTGCTTCTGGAGATCATCCTTTAGTTACTGCAAAAAACACTATTGTTGTTCCACACCTTGGTGGCTACACCTATGAATCACTTGCTGGGATGGGAGAAACTATGGTCAGAAACATGCGTCAAATTTTTGTTGAAAAAATTGTTCCTGAAGAAACAATAAATAAAGAGCTGACAGATAAGGGGCTTAAAAATTGGGTTTAGTACTCTCTGTTGATGTTGGAACAAGTAATATTAAATCAGCTGTTGTTGATAGGAAGGGAAATCTAATAACACTAGCACGTCGTTCATTAAAAATAACCAGAGAAAATTTAAATTCAGCTGAGCACCAAGCTGACACTCTAATTCAGACAATGTTTGATTGTATGAAAGAAGCAATTGGAGAACATGCAGGAGAGATTTCTATTATTTCGACTTCTTCTTATCAATTAGGTTTAATGCTCTTGGATGAAGAGGGAAACCTTCTTACACAAATGACTACACTTAGAGATACTCGTTCCAGAGAAACTTATGAAGAATATTTAGGGCAGTTTGATCCTACTCAACTCTATCAGCAAACAGGTTGTCCGCCTTTTTTTATATATACTGCTCCAAGACTTTTCTTTTTTAGGAAAGAGAATCAAGAGATGTATGGTAAAGTAAAAACCTTACTGACATCTAAGTCGTATATAATGAAGAAACTAACTGGTGAGTTAATCAGCGATCCAAGTACTGAGGCTGCTACTCAATTATTCTCTCTTGAAAGAAAAGCTTGGGATAGTGAGTTAGTTGAACTATTAGGGTTAAGTAAGGATAAATTTCCTTCAATTACTGACCCGTATAAAGAGAGTTTTAGTTTGTTGCCAAATGTTAGTAAGGAGCTAGGATTAAATAATGATGTAAAAGTTATTACAGGAGTATATGATGGAGGAGCTCTTTGTCTTGGTTTAGGTGGAACTAGTGAAGGGAGTGGAGTAATTAATCTTGGAACAACAGGCATGCTTAGAACTCGTGTAGAAACGCCAGTTCTTGATAAGTCTGAGCTTATGAGACTTCAAACATATCACTTTATTGATGATTCCTACTTAACAGGGGGAGCAATTAATAATGGTTTTATTCCCCTACAATGGCTCAGAGATCAATTCCCAGGTGAAACAATTCCTAATTTAATTAATCTTGCTGGCAAATCAAATCCTGGAAGTGAGAAATTAATTTTTCTTCCGTACCTAACCGGTGAAAGAGATTGGACTGTTGGTAACTACGCTTCGGGTGTTTTATTTGGACTTAATGATTCTCATGCTAAATCTGATGTTGTTCGTAGTGTATTAGAAGGAGTTTCTTGTTCAATGATGCTTATAAAGAAAGCGTTAGTTGATAATGGAATTGAATTGAGCAGGGCAAAAATTGGAGGAGGAGGCACTCATTCTAAGCTTTGGATGACAATCTTAGCAAATGTTTTAGGTATTCCTTTGGAAGTCTCTACTAATGCAGAAACTGCATTAGTAGGGAATGCAGTTTTAGGTTATATGAACTTAAAAGAATATAAAACAAGTGAAGAAGCTCAAAGCGAAATGATACCTCCTGGTGAAATTGTTAGACCGCAGGATTCTTTAGTAAGTTTATATAAAGATTATTTTGAATTGTATTCTGATTTGTTTTATTCCCTGAAGCCTATTTTTATGAAGCATTCTAAGTTTAAGAATTTTATACAGTAGTCTTATTTCAACTTGCTACCAAGAGAGTATTCCATTATTTATGAAACTCACTATAATATTAATGCACAAAACGAACGGCTTCATTAACACTAGAAGTATCGGCTATTACGTCACTTAAGCAACTATTAGAAGCGGTATTCTCTAACATGATAGCTCTTCGTTTTAGCTCATTAAAGTGGTACTGTTCAACGCTTGGACCAAAAGCTGCATCACCAATAGGGCAACATCCAGCAGAGCAAGAATTGCTTCCTAGCGGTGGTACTAGTAAGTTTCCGGTGCAATTAGTGTCTGTTCCAGTTAAAAACCTAGAAAGCACAGCGGGGGTTCCAAGACTTGCTAGTTTAATATGTCTGAATTTTTCTTCCAATGGGGCTCCTAGCACTGAGTTTATACCAGCATCATCAAAGACTTCTCGTGCATGACATCCACTACATGTGTTAAGACTAAATTTATGCCTAGCTTCTACATTGGTAATACTTGAATCTCCCCAATAGTTATTTCCTTCTTGAAAGCCTTGGATGCCACTGCCACAAAAAATGCCACCTGTATAAATCTTTCCATATATTGCAAAACCTCCAAGGAGTGGCATGCCATTATATGTTGTTGCAATTTTGTGTACATCGGCATTAAGTGATGTAGTATTAGCATTAATATACGAATTAATAAGTGCAGGATTAGGAAATGGGGGTAATCCAGAAAGAGCACAGTTAGGGTCGTTATTTAAGCTTTGAGGATCTGGAAATTGACGATAAGTTGTAGCTCCATTTAAGCTGAAAGCAGAATTAATAGGAGTTTGATCAACAGGATCGGGAACTAAAAGTCCACTGGAATCAATAACAAAATCTCTCAGCTCCCAGTTCCTATCTAAGTAGTGAGGCCAAGCCATTATTGTTTCATTGGTTCTAAGTTGTAAAAGACTACTACCATTGTTAGCAGTAGGAGATGCATTGGAGCTTGTTACAGGCAAAGTTAATTTTTCTAGCGCTTCGTTATAGATAGCAGAGCCTAGCGAATGAGTACTAAGATCCATCCAATCATTGGCTAAGCTTTTAGCAGCAGAGCAACCTGTTCCTAAATTTTGATATTCAAAGATGATATTACCTTCTTCTGGTACGCAAGTCCTAGTATTAATAAAGGCAAAAACAAAACGGAGTTGTCCATGATTTCCGCCATAAATTGAAGAGCCACGCAAGTCTAATCTGTTTACAATTGCTATTAATTGAAAAGGTGAGTGCAGTAAGCTGAGATCAGTATTAGTTCCGCTAGGTGTTTTAGGCCAGTATTGCAATAGATCTGCAACACCTTGAAAGCTTCCATGGACGGTATTGCCATTTATATTCCAATCATCTCCCCAGCCATCAGTAAACCATTTGTAGACAAATTCAGAAGTTGTAATTCCAGTCAGTGGAGTATTAGCCATTTCTTTCATAAGAGTCTTAAAAGACCATACTCCATCAACATTGCCTGTTGGTGTGCATACTCCATTAATATTTTTCCAAACAATAGTTCTACTCGGGTCATTTACTGTATTTAAATCTCTGATAATTAAACTTTTCTCTGAATCCACTGTTACAGGTGGTGGAGGTGGGCGTCTATCGATACTGTTTAAAGCTTCTGGAAAAGACAAATTGATATTCTTAAATCTTGAGCCTTCTCTTAATTGACGTCCCATTTTGTAAACCTTCTCCATAACCTTTTTAACTGCTCTATTTACGTTTTTTCTCTTACCAATAATCTTAGAAATTGCTAGCCTTTTATTGTTAATACGTAAGTTAAATGAACTAAGTTTGAAAAGAGGTTTAGAAACAAGGCGACGTCCTTCAAACATGTAAGAAGTTAGATCTTCATTGGATTTTATCTTAATGATTCTTTTAACGCGACTTCTGATTTCTTCTGAGATTATATTAGGAACTTTAGAAGAAAAAATCTTATCTCCTTTTCTTGCATCTCGACCTTTGCCGCCATCTTTAACTACAAAAGATTTATTTCCTAAATCTAGAGCTACGTCAGTTGTACTTTCTTGTTCTAAAGCTTCATTAAACTTTACCTTTAAAGTTCCTCCTCTCCTTACTCTGATTTTTCGTGCTGTCTTTAAAATATTTGCTCTTACTACTAGTTTCGATGCTTTAGGAGGGTTTAAAGCTAAACCTTGATTTTCTATAGTGTTAGGGTTTGGAAGGGATGTTGGTATATTGTCAACAATACTGTCACAGTTATTATCTAAAGCATCCTCTATCTCTAAAGCGCCTGGAAAAATATTAGGATTATTATCGTTGCAATCGACACAAGTATTAGAACCATCGCCATCAATGTCGTCACCTACTCCAGTACCTATAAGAAAACTCCATCCAGCAATCTCACCAATTGAGTTCTCAGTTGTATCAACTACGCTTAATCGCCAAGTGGTGTTAGTTGTTAAACCATTAAAATCTGATAGTGAGCCTACCGGACGAGCAGTAAATGGTACTGGGCTATACATAGGTCCCCAGTCTTTTACAGAATCAGTTGCGTCATCAAAAAAGAAAATTATATTGAAAGGAAATAATTCATTGTTAGTTTGTCCATCATTCAGGGTAACTGTTATGCCGGAATTTAAATGTGTCAATCTAATCTGGGTAGTTGGCAGAATGCTTCCAGTAAAAGCAATACTTAATCGAATGTTCCGTATAACGCCATTCTGCGTAGAGGTAAGAAAAGATTCGTTGGCTCCCTTTAAGGCGCTACCCGGTATTACAATAGGGTCAGCACCTCCAAGCGGAAGATCAAATTCTTCACAAGTTTGAGCTTGTGTAATAAACGGCGAAAGACACAAAACTAAGAGTAAAAAATACAAGGGATTTTTAGTGCGCATTATTTGTCTCCAATTAGGCTTTTTGGATAACAATGTTACAATGCGTAATAAGCATATTCAAGAAAAATATAAATTTTTATTAAAGTTAGTTTGTTTACAGTTAACATACAGCTATCTCAAGCAGTAATTTTAGAATAAACTTCGTTTGAAAAGTTTCCCCCCTTCGTTAAAGCTATGAGAGGTGACAAGACGATTTGTTTATAAAATATTGATTATTGATAAATTTATTAATGCAAGACTATAAGCTAAATTAATCCCCATTCCTTAGCTACAACATTCCCCATAATCTCGCTAGTTCCTCCCCCGATAGTCATTAATCTCAAATCTCTCCACCATTTTTCAGGGTGGAACTCTTTGGTATATCCGTAACCACCATGTATTTGAATTGCTCTATCTGCAATCCAAATTGCATCTTCGCATACCTTTCTTTTGGTTAAAGCAACTGGAATTTTGCAGTCTTTTTTTTCGCAAAGTTCATCGAGCGAATGGTAAGCTAAAGCTTCTCCTTGTTTGATTCTTGTATACATTTCATGAAGTATGTCTTTAATTACGCCAAAATTGTAAATTGATTTGCCAAAAGCCTTTCTTTCGTTTGCATAATTTAGAGTTTCTCTAAAGCAAGTCTTCGCACTCCCTAAAGAACTTAGGGTTAACATTAGGCGTTCCCAATTTAGGTTATTCATTGCTAATTTCCATCCCGTACCTATTTCTCCTAGGATACAACTTTCGTCAACTTCTAAATCTTTAAAAGATAGTTCTGCTGTATCAGATGTTCTCCATCCTAATTTGTCCAGTTTTCTTGAAATATTAAAACCTTTTAATTTTGTATCTACAACAAATGTCGTATATTCGTAGGGTTTTTTGTCCCATTTAGTTTTAGTAAAAACTAAACAAAAGTCTGCTCGAGCTCCGTTAGTTATGAAAGTTTTTGCTCCATTGATAATCCATTTAGATCCTTTTTTTTGGGCTCTTGTGAGAATTCCGGATAGATCGCTCCCAGCGTCAGGTTCTGTAAAAGCATAAGCGCCAATTTTTTTACCAATTACAGCATCAGGGAGCCATTTTTCTTTAGCTATTTGGGTGCCAGACATTGCTAAAGAATGACTAATTACTAGAGAGTGCATATTAACAGCGATGCTCAATCCCACATCTGGTATTTCGCCAAATGTTTCACACCAGGCTCCAGCGAGTTTATAATCAGCTCCTATTCCACCAAATTCTTCTGGAATTAGTATTCCAAGATAGCCTTGTTTTCCTAGAGTTTCAAAAACGGAATTAGGAAAATTATCATTACTTTCCCAGCTACGTAAATGTGGTAAGAATTCCTTCTCACAAAGTTTTCTTACGTTATCAATGAAAACTTCATGTTCTGAGAAATATTTAATATTAAACATTACTCCTAATTTTGCATGTCATTGCTTAATCTTGCAAGAGATATTAAGATTAGGCTTGTTATGACTGAAATATCAAAAGAGCAGGTAATAGAAGCGCTAGGTAAGGTCGAAGATCCTGAATTATTTTTAGATATATGGTTTCTAGGATTAGTTTATGGGATTGAGTTAGATGATTCTTTGGTTAAGATTCAAATGACCTTTACTTCTCCAATGTGTCCGATGGGACCTGAAATTGTCTCTGACGTTAAGGACAAAGTTGGAGAGCTTGAAGGAGTTGAAGAAGTAGATGTAGAAATCGTTTTTACACCACCTTGGGAACCTAATGATGAAGTTAAGGCGCTGATGGGATATATGTAGAGGGTCAAAAAAGCTAAGAGTGGTTGCTAGGCAAATATTATTATTTACTTGTTTGTTGCTTACTTGTTTTTTTACCTGAGGGAATCCTAAAAATTGCTGACTTCTAACTTTTAGGATGTGCTGAGGGTCTCAAGTGTATGAGGTGTGTAGAACTTAAAAAAACTTAGCATATTTGATGTTTCTCAACTGAGTATGATACTTTAGAGTCAGAGGAGCAAACAATGAAAATTTCACTAGCATTTCATATCGTAGGAGTAGTTTTATTTCTTGGAAGCTTTTTAGTTTTAACAAGAGTTATGACTATTTTTGAAGATCCTTCTCAGGCCAATACTCAAATTGCTAAACTCGTAAAAAAAATATTTTTCGGAATGACACTTCCTGGCCTTTTGATAGTTATTGTTTCAGGTTTATATCAGTTAGGAACTCGAGGTATGAAATTTTATATGACTCAAGGCTGGTTTCATATAAAGATTACCCTAGTATTGTTGTTATTAATAATAGTTGGATGCTCATTTTTTGATATTTTAAAACTGAAAAAAGGTCAAATTTTAAATAAAAAACGATTAACTATCTTTCACGGACTTACTTCACTCTGTATGATAGTAATTATATTTTTAACTATATTAGGTCGTTAATAAGACGACTTGAATATTTAGGTATTTTAGTATGAAAACTTATTTTCTCTGGCTTGCTAAATTTTGCACAATGATTTTTATATTTTTCTTTATTGTTCCGATGTTATTGATAAGCGCTTTTTCAGGTTTGTCTGGAGAGTTAGGGGAAAAGTCTGATCTATCAAGCTTTTCTAGTAAATCTAAAGTTGCTGTGATTGAATTAAATGGAGTCATACAAAACTCAAAAGAAATAGTTAGAGAACTTCACGCGCAAGCTAAGAATAAAAAAGTTAAAGGCATAGTTTTACGTATTGATTCTCCTGGTGGTTCAGTTGGCCCATCTCAAGATATATATTCAGCAGTAGCAAAACTAAAAAACATTAAACCTATAGTTGCCTCTATGGCTTCAGTTGCAGCCTCTGGTGGATTATATTCAGCTTTAGCAGCAGACAAAATTTTTGCGCAACCTGGAACTTTAACAGGTTCAATTGGAGTAATTATGCAAATTCCTAATTTTCAAAAAGTTGCTGATAAAGTAGGGGTAGATTTCATTACTATTAAAAGTGGCAAGTTTAAAGATGTCGGCAATTCTTTTAGACAAATGACTGTTGATGAAAAGCAGTTTATTCAAGGAACAGTAGATGAAGTTCAAAAAGATTTTATTGATGCTGTTGTAAGTGGTAGAAATCTTGCTAGGGAAGACGTTTTGAAGTTTGCAGATGGAAGAATTATAGTTGGTAGTAAAGCTCTTGAGTATGGATTGATTGATAAAATTGGTGGTGTGTATGATGCAGCCCGAGAAGTTTTTAATATTTTAGGAAAACCTTTAAAGGATAACGAAATGCCTGCTTTATATTATCCTGAAGATAAGTTTGGTAAATTTAAAAAGTATTTAGGAGCTTTAAGTGATATCCCTAAAATATTTGCTAAAGGATATAATGGACATCTTGAGCTTATGTATCTATAGGGTTTTATTTTTTCGGAAACTGACTCAACATTCTTGTAATAGGCCCATAAAGAAAAATATAAATCTTTAATAAAAACAATAGTCTATAAACAATAAAAAAGTAGGAGCACTGTCTTTTCTAAAACGGATAGTTCTATGATATAGTCAAGCGATCGTGCTGACTCTAAGTTTAAGGAATTATTCTAGTAGTTGAAAATTTAGAGAGCAAAGGAGTTTTAAATGCTTATAAAATACAAATTTAAAAGTGATACATTCATATATAAAACAATACTATCATTAGTCATATCATTAGTTTTTCTACCTTTTTTTTCTACACAAATTAAAGCGGAACCAACTGTGAAATACTTTCCGCAAACCGGAAGTTTGGAATTAGATACAAGTGGTGAAGATGTATACTCAGTTATTATTGAAGGTCCTGAAGCAAATCGCATTTTTTTAGATGGTCCGCTAGCTGGCTCTAGCTGTGAAATAAGTAGTAGTTTTTTTGACTATTCACAACAATGGTCGTGTTCAACAGCTGGTGAGTATCCTCAAACTGGAATGCCTGACAGAGTTCATCGTTTGGCTAGTTATTCAAGAGATCTTGAAGAGTCAGATTTTGGAATTGCATTTATTGGTACTAGGCTAAATGGTACGATAGAAGTTGAAATTGAGATAGTTCCATGTCCTTATAGTCAGCCGAAACTTTGCAGGCATATTGAAAAATCTTTTGCCGAACAAGCGAGTGAAGAGGCGATTAATCCACCTACTTGGAACTAAGAGTTTAAAAACTGTAAAATTTACATTGATCATTCTTGGTAGATCTTCAATAGTCTAAACACAAAAAGTAAGTTATGAAAGGAAATACCTTTTTGGATTCACTATATATAAAATATCCTGTAAAAATTACAATTTGAAACTTTCTTTGAAGCATGTCTTGAAGTTCTACAGATGCATATGTATGGAAATAAGAAACAAAGAAAAAGGTTCGTTCTTAGTAGAAACTGCTTTAGTGGTTCCTGTGATGTTGCTACTCTTTATGCTTGGCTTTGACTTAATAAGGGCAATGTCGGTGCATTCAGCGATTAAAAAAATAGCATATGAAGGTTATAGATCTGGTTCTTTGAATGATAGTCTTGTTGGCTCGACTGTTATAGATGATGCTGGGAATGTTAGTGCTGAAGTTTTTTGGTGTACTCCAAGCCTTGTTGGAACGATTACAAATTGTTCAACAGCCCCTTTACCTGTTGATAATGGGCATGCTATTCTTCATAACAGAATACAAAATATTATTGATATAAATTCTGATCTAAGAGATAATTTAGTCGGATTTTATACAAATAAAATTGACTTTCTTGATGTTGATGGTCAAATAGTTAATAGCGAAGTAGAAGTCTTTGTTGAAACCAGATATGATTTCTTGTTTGATGTATTGCCAACTGGAAGTGGTTGGTTAAGTTTTTTAGATTTGAGTAAAAGCTATA
>CALJRW010000043.1 GCA_937976335.1 uncultured bacterium
AAGACTAAACGTCTTTGCCTAAATTTTGTGTTTTAGTATATGCGGTTTTATTGGTTCGATTTGGCTAAAGCCAAAGTCTCACTCATCACCAAAAATTTTTAAGTTTTTAGGAAAAACTCAAAATCGGTGACTATATACTAAAATTCTAAAGAAAACTAACCTTGCCATCTGAAACCTCGTACATAGCTCCAACAATTTTGATAGCTCCGTTTTTTTCCATATCAGCAAGTATTGAACTTTCTTTTCTAATTCTATCAATAGATAGCTCGATGTTTTTAAGAGTTGCTTCTGCTACAATATCAGAAGTTTCAGTTTTAGAGTTTTCTACTACATCTACGGCTGGCTTAATTTTATCCAACAAGCATGTAATATTTCCAAGTTCAACTTTTTCGCAAGCTGCAGTAACTGCTCCGCACTTTGAGTGTCCCATTACAACTACAATCTTTGAGCCAGCAACTTTACATGCATATTCTATTGAACCCAAAATATCTTCATTAACTACATTTCCAGCGACTCTTACACTAAAAATATCGCCTATCCCTTGATCAAAAACTATTTCTGCAGGCACTCTAGAATCAATACAGCTTAGAATAACAGCAAAGGGATATTGCCCAGTGCTAGTATCTACGACTTGTTCTTGCAAGTTCCGTTTTGCTTTTAAGTCTTGAACAAAGCGTTCATTTCCCTCTATTAGCATACTATGTGCTTTTGCAGGGCTTATATTTTCTTGAGTTAATTTAGTTAGAGCTTTCATGTATTCTCCTTTATTATAAAAAAAATTAGCTAACTACTTCACTTTGAATTTACTACATTGTTAAAGTTTGCCTTTAAATCATCATTGTAATGATGGAGTGCATCCCATTCAATATAGACCTTACTGCCTAGTGCTGCATGTTTGTCTTGCCATGAAATTAGTAGTTCTAAGCAAGCTTTGTCAATATAATCTAGTTCCTTTAAGTGTACATGTAGAGTTGCATCGTCTGGGATTTTATTTAACTCTTTTGCAATAAGAGGTAGTTTTAAAAAAGTGGCGGAGCCAGCTAAGTTAAAACTATATACGCCCTCTTCTTCATTTAAAACTTGTATATCTAGTTTTGTTAGTTTTGTAAGCAGTAAAAACATTGCCGTAAGAAATCCGACAATGATTCCTGTTAACAAATCACTAGAAACGATTGCTAAAACCGTTATAATAAAAGTCCAATATTCATTTTTACTACTTTCTTTTATTTCTTTTAACTGTCCAGGATTAATTAATTTAAAGCCGATTATTGTTAGTAAGGCTGCTAAACTGCATGTTGGAATAAGTTCAAGAAGTTGAGGGCAAAAAATAACAAATACCAATAACCATAGTCCTTGAAAAAAAGCAGACCATTTTGTTTTAGCTCCAGCTGCCATATTTGCAGAGCTTCTTACTATTACTCCGGTAATTGGTAGTGCAGCAAAGATTCCGCAAAACACATTCCCAACTCCTTGAGCAACTAATTCTTTATCGTAGTCAGTTTTAGTTTGAGTATCTAATTTATCTACGGCAACAGCGCAAAGTAATGCCTCGGCGCTTGCAACCAAGCCTAAGGCAAAACTAACTAAGAGAAATCTTAAATTTAGAAGCTTAGAATAATCAGAATCAAGCCAGGGTAAATTTCCAATTGATAACAATAAATTTTCAGGTAAGGTTATATATTTAACAGGAGCTGAAAAGAAATGTGCAATGAATGAAGCTAAAACAATACCAACCAATGCTCCAGGAACTGACTTTAAGCTTTTAGGTTTTAATTTATCCCAAAAAACTATGCTTAAAATAGTAACAATGCCAATTAATGCTGCTATTGTATGACTGGGATGTAGAGTGAAATTTTTTATTACATTTATTATACCTTCAGGTATTGTAAGAAGGTTAATTAGTGTTGAGCTTTTAGGCGTTTCGTCAATTAAGATATGAAATTGTGAAGCTACAATTATTATACCAATTCCTGATAACATTCCTTTTATTACTGATGGACAAACTGCTCGAAACCATTGAGCTAAACCAATGCGACCTGATAAGATTTGTAGTAAGCCACAGAGAAAAACAGAAAGTCCTAATCCAACAATGCCGTATTCTTTGAAGATATCAGCACTGATTACAATTAATCCAGCTGCTGGTCCAGTTACTTGTAGTGGGCAACCTGCAATTAAAGAAACTATCAAGCCTCCAATAATTCCTGAGACTAAACCTTTTTCAGGTGATACTCCTGAAGCAACGGCTATTCCCATACATAAGGGTAGAGCTACGAGGAAAACTACTAGACTAGCAAAAATTTCGTTTAACATTTTTTTAGACATTCGTTACCTTCTTTAAGTTCAGATATTATTATATTAAAATACACGAATATGTCAATATAAAAGAAAGCTAGTAATTTAAGAGAGTTAACTGGTTTTATGTTTTTTTTAAAATTATTCTTAGAAGATTTTCTACGGTAGCTGAGGCATAACTATATTTATTTGCTAGTTTTATCCCACTTTTTTCTTACGTTTTTTACAGCGGTATTGAAATCAGAACTTCCTACCAAATGAAGTTCTGAGTATTCTAGTCCGTCTAGAATCCATTTAGCTAAAACTGGTTGAACTAGTCTATAGTAATGATGTTTATTTTCAGAGCGACCTACTACTAATCTTAAAGATTTTAGCTTTGAAAGATGTTGGGAAGCCCTGGAATGGCTAACATTAATTTTATCTGCTAAGGTTTGAACATCTTTTTCTCCTTGGGCTAATTCTTCAACAATTAGTATACGATCAGGGTGGGATAGCACTGAAAATAATTTCCCCAATTCTGTAGCAACAAGAAGTCTTTCTGACATAATGCTAGTATAATATGATAATATGTTAATATTAATCAAGTTGTTTATTTTAATTTAAAATTGCTGATTATCAGTAGAGGTTTTGCTTGTTATTTCTCAACTAGGAAAAAATTTAATTATTTTGTAAGCTCACCCTATGGTTTTCTGGAAAAAAGAAAAGAAGAAATATCCCTTACCAAAGTTTCCTGCAACTGTAATTCCCACATTTAAATCTTTATGTGCTCTGTGTACTGAACTAGAGATAACAGAGCTTCAATCTATGGTTAATCAGACTGAACAGCTTTTATTGGCTAGGTCTGAAAAAAATGATGATATTGACATCGAAGCTTCTCAACAGTTGATAGAGGCATGTAGGTATTTGTTAAATAGATACTTTGACTTTGATAATGAAAAAAAGCCCTATATTGTTGGCGCTGTGAGATATTTCGTTGTGGGAGACGATCCTTTTGATGACTCAATTTTTGCTTCAGGGCTTTTTGATGATCAGCGAATTATCAATTTTGTATTAGAAGAACTGGGTGTTCATGATCGCTATTTGTATGAAGGCTAAACAGGCCCTTAAGGTAATAGACTTTTTTCATAATGATTTCTGCTACTAGAAGTAAGTTTCGAAAAATACTTCACAAAATGCCAAAAAAAATTACTCAATCTAGTAGAACTAGGTTTGCGTATTTTTTTACCATTTTTGCTCGTCTTTTCGAAAACTTACTCCGCTCGCTACGAAATCATTATGAAAAATGTTTAATAAACTTTCAACCTTTATATTTCAATCTCTTGCTTGACATACCTAACAAGTAATTGCTATTTATTATTGAAAATTGCAGGAAGCCTAATGTATAAACAAAAGAAACATGCTAATTATATAATTTTATTAATTTTTTTACTAATCCAGCTTTTCCCTGTTTTTGCTCAATCTCAAGAAAACACTCAAAAAGAAAAAACCCTAAGAGCCATAACTGTTACAGATAAATTTCAATACGAAACGCAAGTCCCTGGTTCAACAAGTTATATAGACAAGGAGGAATTAATTGAATACGCAGGTGGTTCAGATGATGTTGGTAGGATTTTAAGGCAAATTCCTGGCGTAAATATACAAGAGGAAGATGGATTTGGTTTAAGACCAAATATTGGTTTTCGTGGAGTCCCAAATGAAAGAAGTTCTAGAATTACTTTAATGGAAGATTCAATTTTAACAGCGCCTGCTCCCTATGCTGCCCCTTCTGCATATTATTTTCCTCCTATTGGTAGAATGAATGGTATTGAAGTTCTAAAAGGGAATGCTCAATTAAAATATGGACCTTACACAACAGGTGGTTCGTTAAATATGCTCTCAACTCCTTTACCTAAAAAAGATTATAAAGTTAAAGCACGAACTCAAATTGGTGAGTTTGGAACAAATATTTTCCATTTTAATGCTGGAGCTACGGAAAAACATTTTAGTGGAATGGTTGAAACTTACCAAGCGGGGAGTGATGGGTTTAAAGATCTTCAAGGTGGTGGTGACACTGGTTATGATATTGAAGATTATTTAGGAAAATTTAGAATAAATACTGATAGAGAAAAAACTATCTATCAAGAGTTAGAATTCAAAATTGGTACTTACAAACAAGATTCAAATGAGACATATTTGGGTTTAACCCAATCTGATTTTAATAATGATCCCTACGCTAGGTACGCAGGCTCTCAGTTAGATAATATAAACGTTGATCACGATCAATTTGTAGTTAGTCATTATATCGAACCAACTAATAATACGTCTATTAAAACAAGTTACTACTACAACTCTACAGATAGAAACTGGTTTAAGCTTGAAAAAGTAAATGGTAATTCTACTGCTTCAATCTTGGATATGCCTGGTGAATTTGTAGATGAGTTAACTTGGATAAGAGGGGGCGATAGCCCTGAGGATGCCTTTGCAATTAGAAATAATCGTAGAAGTTATTTTGCACGAGGTATTCAAAGCACTTTAAATCATGAAAGTAATTATGAAGGAATAGAAAATAATTTTGAATTTGGAGTTAGATATCATGAAGATGAAGAGGATCGTTTTCAAGAAGAATATAACTATCAAATGCTTGATGGTGTTTTAGTTCAAACTTCAAGAAACGAACCAGGGAGCAATGCGAATAGAATTGGTAGCGCAAGAGCTATTTCTTTTCATATGCAAGATATTTTAAAAATTTCTAACTTTAGTATTGTACCTTCTCTTCGTTACGAAAGTATTAATTTTAAGAGAGAAGATTTTGGCAAAGAAGATCCAACAAGAACTGGAAACGATCTAAGCGTTTCTAAAAACTCAGTGGATAAATTTATCCCTGGGATTGGAGTGAAATACGAAGCATTGGAATCGTTTCAACCATTTTTTGGAGTGCATAAAGGGTTTTCTCCTCCTGGACCAACTAGTTCAAGTGAAGTAAGGGAAGAAGAAAGTATAAACTATGAAGCTGGTTTTGATTGGTTATACTCAGATTTTGATGGTCGATTTTTATTCTTTTTAAATGATTATAAAAACTTATTAGGGGCTGATACTGTCTCAAGTGGTGGAGAAGGAACTGGAGATTTGTTTAATGGTGGCGAAGCAACTACTTATGGTATTGAGTCTCAGCTAAGAACCGATATTGCTGACTGGTTTGGTGGTTTAGCTTTTGAGCTACCTTTTGATGTTAACTACACTTTTACCTCTGCTGAGTTTGATTCAAGCTTTGATAGTGATTTTTTTGGAAATGTAGTTAATGGTGATTCAATTCCTTATATACCAGAAAATCAGTTAAATGCTCGCTTAGCTATAAAGTATGATAAATTTTTAGCAGCACTTAAATTTAACTATGTTGATAGTATGCCAACAGTTGCTGGCGGAGTAAGTGGAGAAGGTGCTCTTCCAACTGATAGTTATTCTGTCTTTGACTTAGATATGTCGTATAAAGTTCGAGAAGATACGAAGCTTTTCTTTGGTCTTAAAAATTTATTTGACGAAGAATATGTAGTAGCCAGACGTCCTTCAGGTGCAAGGCCAGGATTGCCACAGCTATTTTTTGCTGGATTTGAGATTGAATTAGGCTAAGCCCTAGTCTTGATTCTAGATAAAGATATGCTAATCTCTTCATGTGAAGCAAAATATTGCATTAATCTTATTTGGGCTTATTGTTGGAAGTGTTCTGATTGGAATTGCATATCCTTTTATCAAAAGTTTTAATCACTCAAAGAGTGAAGCTTTTTCTTTTAATTCAGTTAAAGATCTTAAAGCTAAAATGTTAGAATCAGATGCCAGAGATAAGAAGTCTAATGGTTCTGTAAGTTTTCGTTCTATTATAACTCCGCATTATAATGATGACATTATTTATGACTTACGACCAAATTTAGATGTTAAATTTCAACAAGTTTCTTTAAAAACAAATTCGTGTGGCTTGCGTGGAGAAGATTATACAATTACAAAACCTGATAATACTTATAGAATTGCTTTGCTTGGTGATTCTTTTGCTTTTGGCTGGGGGGTTGAATACGAAGAAACTTTTGCGAAGGTAATGGAAAGGGCTTTAAATAAAATAGCTCGAAAAGGCGAGCGAGTTGAAGTTATAAATTTTGGAGTGCCTGGATATTCAACTTTTCAAGAGGTAGCTTTGTTTGAAGAGCGAGGTTTAGAATTAGACTTTGATGCAGTTCTAGTTTATTTTGTTGATAATGACTTTAATCTTCCTTTCTTTGTTAATGGAGAGGAAGGTAAGGTAGAGAATGTTTTAAATTTTGTAAGGAAAGTTAGAAAAGGTACAAATAAGAAATTAGAAGAAAAGAATGCTCAACTTATAAGTAAAATTGATCCTAATAAAGCAATTACAAAGTTAAATGCTCTTGCAAGAGAACATTTATTTAAAGTTTTCTTTGCAATTAATCCACGACCAAATTGGGCAAATACGAAAAAACGACTTTCTGCACTTAGAAGAAAGAAAATTAAATTTATTGATATATATACTCCTTTTTTAGAGCTTTTTAATTCTTCAGGGTATGAACTTAAAGATTTACAGTTGGCAAGAGATCCTCATCCAAATGCGATAAAGCATAGAATGCTTGGAGAGGTGTTGGCGAGTTATTTTGTTAAAGAGATTGTAGCTTGAAGTTTGTTTATTACTAAAATGCAAAAATCCCCAACGACATTTGGTTTTACCGCTTTCAAGCGGGAAAACCAAATGATTTGTTGGGCGAGCAAAATAATGGCGGAGCCATTTTTTGCCGTAATAAGCACATATACTGCTCGAACATATAAATCTGAATTTATGCTATGCATAAATTTCAAGAAAAAAAAC
>CALJRW010000044.1 GCA_937976335.1 uncultured bacterium
GCATTACCAATTATTCTTGGTGCAAAAAGATTTTGGCAAGAACAAGATGTTTTTTTTAATTCTAGTTTTTTTATCTTGTCGTTTTATGTTTTAGTTTTTATTTGGGTTTTATACAAAAGGCGAAGACAAATTGGAAAATTATTTTTGTTTAAAATTTCAGATCATCACATATATGAACTGTTAATTTTTTTAGTGATAGCTGTTGTTGGAGTTTTTTCATATAGTTCTTTTGGTTATCTTTCTAAGGCACCAAGATACTTATTGCCGATTTACATAGGTTTTTACCCTTTAATGGCAGGGCTTCTAAATTCTTTTTTTAATGTAAATAAACTAATAGGCTCTTTAGTGTTATTTATATTGCTCGCATTCAATTTAAGTTCTTCGTATCTTAATGGTAGAGCAATTCCTGGAGAGCCTTTCGTATATGATGGGCAGAGAGTTTCAAAAGATCATACTGAATTGCTTAAGTGGCTCAATGAAAAAGATATAGATTGGGTAAGAACAAATTACTGGATAGGCTATAGGCTAGCTTTTGAAACTAATGAAAAAGTTAAATTCAGTTTTTTTGGAGAACCAAGACAAGATAGAATTAAATCCTATACTGAAGATTTCAAAAAAGAAGGGATTTCCAATGCGCCACTTGTATTAGTTCCAAAGCAGTGGAAGTTAGTTGAGGAAGCTATGAAAACCTTAGGTTTTGAATATAAGGTTAAAAACCTCTCAAACTATAAAGTTGTGTACGATATAAGTTCTTTAGTGGCAGATCGGAAGGAAATTAAAGATATAAAATTAAAAGTTTCTGCGACTCATCAGCTTGATCAGGCTAAGTTTGCAATTGATGATGATATAAATTCTAGGTGGGGAAGTGGAGTTGCTCAAGAAAAAGATATGCAATTTGAGATTGAACTTGATCCTGTGACAGAAGTTTCTGGTTTAATGTATGACTTAGGAAAATGGAACAGTGACTATCCTAGAGGGTTTAAAATTGCAATTGATTATCAAGATGGAAAAGATATGTTTAGAGAGGTTGTTGTTAATAATAAGTATTATAACTCTATTCGCTACTATGCTGAAGGTTCGCCAAAAATTAATTTCTACTTTAAGCCTAAGTTAGTAAGGAGAATTATTCTTACGCAAACTGGAAGTGATAAGGTTTTTGATTGGTCAATTGCCGAATTGAAGCTTTACAATTAAGTAAATATGAAGAGTGTACTAAAATTACTAATTGGAGTTATTTTTTTTGCTCTTATCTTTTTCTCTGTTGATTTAAATGAACTAATAGCAGTTTTTCGAGATCTAACTTTAGCGAAAGTATTTTATCTATTTCTTGTTTCTTTTATCCTTATATTGGTCAGTTCGTATAAATGGCAAGTCTTAATTAAGGGTTTAGGAAGTTCTGTAAAGTTGTTAAAACTTTTTGGCCTATACTTAGTTGGGTATGCTGTTAATTTACTTTTGCCATCTTTTGTTGGCGGAGACGCGGTAAGAAGCTGGGAGCTAGGTAAAATTGCAGGTCAAAGTGAAGCTTTAGTTGCGACCTCTTTTGAGCGATTCTCTGGCTTGCTCGCTATGCTTTTATTAGCATTGCTTTTCTCTTTCTGGGCTCCTTCAGTTCCAGTAAAAATAAAATACTCAATTATTTTAATTTCTTTACTTACTTTTATTTTTACTTTTTTAGTTTCGAATACTACATGTTATGAGCTATTGCTAAGATTTAGTCCTTTGAAGTTTAGAGGATTTCTCTTAAAAGTTAGCGACTCTATACAAAAAGTTAAATCAAATCCAAAGTTACTTATGAGTGCTATGTTATTATCTTTTATTTTTCATAGCTTAACAGTTGTAAATGTTTTAGTTTGCGCGTATGTAGTTGGTTGGCATAATCCGCCATTATGGGAAGTTTTTGTAGTTCTTCCAATTATATTAATAATTTCATCGCTCCCAATTTCTCCAAATGGATTAGGCATTCAAGAAGGTGCCTTTACTTATTTTCTTAGTTCAATTGGTGCCACTAATGAACAAGCATTTGGAATTGCACTTATTTTGAGAATTAAATCTTACGTTCTTGCAATTATTGGAGCTGTTATTTGGTTAAAAGTTTATAGAAAGCTCGAAAAAAGTTCTCAAGAAAATTAGAAAATTAAACGAATTATCTTCAATAGGCCTTTTAGAGGTAAAAATTTAAGGAAAGAGAAAATGTATAACATCTTACAATTGCTAACCTTTATGAAGAAAAATGATGCTTCTGACTTATACATTACAGTAGGAAAAGCACCTTCATATCGTTTAAACGGGGCAGTAAAGCCTGCAGGTAAAGAGCTTTTAAGTCAAGAGGCAGTTTGGAGTCTTTGTAATGAAGCCATGAACGAAGAACAGGCAAAAGAATTTAAAGAAGTCAGTGAAATGAATTTAGCTCTATATTATCCAGAGCTACAAGGCCGTTTTAGAGTAAACGCATATATGCAAAGAGAACATCCTGCAATGGTTATTAGAAAAATTGAAACTGAAATATTAACAATGGATCAATTGCAATTGCCAGAAATCTTAAAAGATATAACTATGGCAAAGCGTGGACTAGTTTTAGTTGTTGGTGCTACTGGGTCTGGGAAATCAACTTCTCTTGCTGCGATGATTGATCATAGAAATAGAAACGAAGAGGGGCATATCATTACTATTGAAGATCCAGTGGAATTTGTTCATGAACATAAAAAATGTGTGATTTCTCAAAGAGAAGTTGGAGTTGACACTGTTTCATACGAAGCAGCCTTAAAAAATACTTTAAGACAAGCGCCTACTGCAATTCTTATTGGAGAGATTAGAGATGAGCATACTATGGAGCATGCTCTTACTTTTGCAGAAACTGGACATTTATGCTTGGCAACGCTTCACTCTAACAATGCAAACCAGGCTATGGAGCGGGTTATTAATTTTTTCCCAGCAGAAAGACATCACCAGCTCTATATGATGTTAAGTCTTAACTTAAAAGCTATTGTTAGTCAGCGTTTAGTTAAAACTATTGATGGTGGGCGAGCTGCTGCAATCGAAATTTTAACAGGTAGTGGTCGTGTAAAAGATTTAATTAGAAAAGGTCAAGTTGATGAACTAAAAGATGCAATGGAAAAAAGTGCGATAGAGGGAATGCAAACTTTCGATCAAGCACTTCTAAGTTTATATCAGTCTGGAAGAATTAGTTTGCAAGAAGCGCTTACAAATGCTGATAGTCCTACTGATTTGAAGATAAAGATTAAGCTAGCTAGTGCTGGGCAAGGTGTTGAAGAAGAGGATACGGGATTTAGCTTGAGTAGTTAATTTAACTTACATTTTATTTACAAAGACTTTTAAGTGATTTTCAAATCTTGGTTTTGTGAAAAAACTATGTTAAGTTACAAACTTCTTAGCCGAATTTTTATGAAAAATTAAGGCTAAGAGAGTTTACTCCAAATACTTAAGATGATTCTTCTAATATGAAAATTGCAATAGCTCAGATTAAGTGCGACCCAGGAATTCTCGCAGAGAATCAAAAAAAAATTATTTCTTACATTACTAAGGCAAAAAAGCAAAACGTTGAATTGTTAATTTTTCCTGAACTCACGATACCTTCTTATGCACATTTAGATTTGGTTCGTATTGATGAATATATAGATGAAAATTTAAAGTGTTTAAATAAGTTAGCTAAAGAGTGTACTGATATTGCTTGTATAGTAGGTTTTATTGATGTTGATAAAAAGTTAAAAACCCCAGAAGGAAAAAGAGTTTTATATAACTCAGCTGCTTTTTTAGAAAATGGTTCTATTAAAGCAATTCAACATAAAAGTCTTCTTCCAAATTATGATATATTTTTTGAAAAAAGATATTTTTCTGAAGGTAATAAATCAAATATTATTGAGTTTAAAGGTAAAAAAATTGGTTTAGGGATATGTGAAGACTTGTTTGATGAAGGATATCAAGAAAAAGTTTATCCTGAGCTTTTAAATCAAGGTGCAGAAGTTTTAGTAAACATATCTGCCTCACCCTTTTGGCAAGGTAAGTTTGAGGAAAGATTGTTGGCTGTAAGAAAAATACTAAACAATCAAAATGCTCAATTTATTTTTGCTAACTTAGTTGGCTCGTATGATATGTATGAAGGTGAAGTTGTATTTGATGGTAGAAGCTTTTTCACTGATTCAAAAGGAGAAATTGAATGCATTGCAGAAGCTTTTATAGAAAATTTATTAGTTTATGATATAGCTGAAGATAAGAGTGAACTTAAAGTAGAAATAGATGAAATTGCAGATGTCACAGAAGCTATTTTACTTGGTATTAGTGATTATTACAGACGTTTAGGCTTTAAGCGAGCTCTAATAGGTTTAAGTGGAGGGATCGATTCTTCCTTAGTTGCAGCTTTAGCTGTGAAAGCTTTAGGCAGTGAGAACGTCATTGGAATTACAATGCCCTCTCATATTACTTCTAAAGAAACAAAAAGTGATGCTTTTCTATTAGCTGAAAATTTAGGTATAAAGATACATGAGCGCCCAATTGTTAATGAATATAATGCTTGGTTAGAAAGTTTTCAAAAAGTTAATCAAAGCAAGCCAAAATCTCTTACTAAACAAAATAAACAAGCTAGAATTCGTGGAAGTATTTTAATGGAATATGCTAATGAAGATAGGCAGGCAATAGTGCTTAGCACAGGGAATAAAACTGAATTAGGTCTTGGTTACTGTACTATCTATGGAGATATGGTTGGTGGTTTTGCTCCAATTAGCGATCTTCCTAAAACTTTAGTTTATCAAGTTTCTGAGTATTTAAATAAAAAAGAAGGAAAGGAACTAATTCCAGTTTCTGTTATAAATAGAGTGCCTACTGCTGAGCTAGAAGAAGGTCAGATTGATTCAGATAATTTGCCAGCTGATTATGCTGAATTAGATCCTATTTTTATTGACTTAGTAGAGAAAGAACAGTCAGTAGCTGAACTTTCTAAAAAATATGATGTTGAAGTGTTAGAAAAAACAGCTCGTCTTATCAGGATTAGTGAATTTAAAAGAAGACAGGCATCACCTGGGATAAAGGTTAGAAAGAAATCATTTGGAATTGGTAGGCGTTATCCTATGTACTAATTTTTTGGATTTTGTAAAAAGACTTTAAGTAAATCTCCTCATAGGAGAAGGGCGTAAGTTCCTCAAATCAGTAACAATTACAGTTTTTCCTTAAGTAAATTAGCTAATGTACCGAACTTTTTACTGAAACAAGAAGAATTTACATGGAGGAATGTAATGTCTAAATTTAACGCAAAAATCTTAATTGCTGATGATGTGCAGGTAAGTCGTGAAACGGTAAAATTAATTTTAGAAAAATCTGGATATCAAGTTGTTGAAGTTAAAGATGGTCAAGAAGGGATTGATACAATTGATGCAAGTTTTGACGTTGCAATTGTTGATTTAATGATGCCAGGTGTTGGTGGCTTAGAATTTTTAAAGTTTATTAAAAAAGAGTTTCCTTTAACTCAAGTAGTAGTTTTATCAGGCATGGGTAAAATCAGTGATGTTATCAATGTTATTAGAGAAGGTGCTTATTGGTACTTACCAAAGCCTATTGAATCTCAAGCGCTAAAAGCAATAGTTGAAAAAGCGATGGAGCATAGATCTTTGTTTTTAAATGAATGTGAAATTATTAATCAAGAAGAGGCAAGTCTTAATAACTCTGAGTTTTTTGGTAATTCAGAAGTTGTATTAAGTTTAATTTCAGAAGTTGAGCAAATAGCTCCTCTCAATTGTAATGTTTTAATACAAGGGGAAGATGGTGTAGGGAAGAGATCTATATCTAGAGTGATTCATTGTAAAAGTTCACGTAAAAATGGGCCATATGTAGCAATTGATTGTAGAGCTTTAGAAGTTGATAGACTTGAGGCTGAGCTTTTTGGTTACGAAAGAGGTGCTGTGACAGGTGCTTTAAGTGCAAGACCTGGAAAACTTGAAATAGCAAATAAGGGCACACTTGTATTGAATTTTGTTGAAGAAATGCCTATTGATTTACAAAATAAGCTTTTTAACGTTTTAGAGTCAAAGAAATGTAGTAGAATTGGTGGAAAAGATGTTAGAGATATTGATGTTAGGTTTTTAGCAACCTCATCTCCAAATTTTGAGGAACTGTGTAATCAAAAGGTTTTTAATAGAGATCTTTATACGAAACTTTCAGTTGGCAAACTATCTGTTCCGTCTTTAAAAGAGAGGATGGAAGATATTGAAATAATTGCACAAGAACTTTTAAGAAGAATAGGCGGAAGAATGAATAAAAGTTTTTCTATTAATCAAGAAGCTATAAGTGCTCTTCAAAAGCATGAGTTTTCTGGTAATGTTAGAGAATTAGAAAATATATGTGAAATGGCAGTTGCAACGTGTACTTGTGATGTTATTGAACTTAAAGATTTAAAGTTAGAGTTAAGTAATAACAAAAGTGCTAAGGAAGCAGGAGGTGTTTCTATTGGCGGAATGACTTTGGCTGATATTGAAAGATTGGCATTATACGAGACTTTGAAGCTTTGTAAGGGTAATAAAGCAGCAGCGGCTAGGATATTAGAGATTAGTGAGAAGAGTATTTATAATAAGATGAAGCGGCTTGGGATGAGGGATTAGGTAGAAGAGTTTATTTTTTTGCAATTTCTATTTGGTGTTCTTTGAGTAGATAAACTGAAAATTTGTAACAGGATAAATTTGTTTCGGTATTCGGTAATCAGTTGTCGGTTTTCAGTATTCGGTATTTTTTTTCTTGCCTCAGAGTTTGACAGAGGGGATAAAATTCTTTTGCCAAAAGCTTGGACTTAAAGGAGATGCTAGGAATCAGCTTGATAGAGCATCTCGTTCAATAGCATTGAATTTAGCTGAGGGTAGTGGAAAAAGAACAATTAAAGATAAAAAAAAGTTTTACCAAATATCATTAGGTAGCTTGCGTGAATGTCAGGCAGTCTTGATTTTAGAAAATCTGAAAAATTCTAGAATTTGGATTATAAGTGATAAGCTTGGAGGAAGTTTGTATAGGCTTATTCAGAATGCTCGATAATCGGGCAATTTTTTTAGTTCTTCTATTGGTATTTGATTTTCAGTTTTAGGTAAAAAAAGCAAAAAATAAAATATTCGTTTTGTTTATTTGCTATCAAATATGATTCCAAGCTAAACTCTCAAGCATGCAATCCAGTGTGAAAATTTTATCTGATGAAGGGAAAGGGCGTACTTTTTTAGTGCTTATTGAGAAGGATTCAGAATTACAAGTTGAAATGAAGAAGTTAACAGAAACTCTTCAAGAAAAATCTCGAATTGTTTTATGCGAAGTTGATAAAGTTAGCTCTGAGAATTGGGATAGAGTTTGTTCTGACTTAGACAAAGCAAAAACAGAAGTTAAGTTAAGGCATTATTCTATAGTTGGTTTTGAAGGAGCTGGAAATTTGGCTCAAAATCTTTATTTAGCAAATGCTAATTCTGTGCGTTCGATGATCTTAGTTAATAGTTCTTCAAGGCCTGCGCCGAGTAATTTTGATAAAATTATGCAAAAAATTGAGAAAACATTGCCAATGGGATTACCCTTTAGAAAACGAAGTGCTGAGTTTGATTCCAAGTCCTATCTTCAAAGAATGAGATGCCCTGTGTTGGTTGCGTGTACTGCTAAGGCCTCAGAGTACGTTAATAAACAATATGATATTCTTCTAGATGGTTTACCAACTTCTTGGGGAGTTAAGATCAATAAAAATTTAGATGAATTTTCAAGTATTGTTAAAGACTTTGAAAGTGTTCCTGCGAAATGCCCACAAAGGAAGCGTTAGAGTTGTTCTAAACGGTGAATTTTAAATACTATAACAAACATTCGTACAAACATTCGTCCCCCCTAACTCACAAAGAAAATCAAAAGGTAAACAAAAGTTTTTTATTTTAAAAAAGAAGAAAACGTAAAAGTCTAAAAAAGCGAAAAGATTTTTATAGCAAAACCGAGTTATTTTCTCTTAAAAAGTAAATTAGCTAAAGCTCTTAGTTTAGAGTAAAGAACCTTAAAG
>CALJRW010000045.1 GCA_937976335.1 uncultured bacterium
GTCTCTTTAACTTAAACCATTGGTTTGATTCTTGAAATCTTCTCTCTATTAAGCTCGTTGTAAAATCTTGTTGTTCTTCCATTCTTCTTTTCTAACATAGTTTTTCCGCTCTGTATCTATAGGTTTTGCGCAGGTCTTAACGTATTCTTTGCCACTTACAACACAGAGTGCTTTCTTAAGAAAAAACTGCGAATAACCAAATTGAGTAAGAATTACTAATAAAAAAAAGGTAGAAATAGCAATTATCCAGCGAGATGTTTTTCTTAAATAATTACGAATAGAATAAATTACTATCAAACAAAATACCCCAACCAGTAAAGTACTTAAACTTGAAGAATAAAGTATCTTAGTAGGCTCGCTCTCCCAAGCCTCTTTCGAACAAGATAAGGCCAAAGCATTTTGCATCTGAAATACAAGTAGAAATAAAAAAAATAATATAGAATAAAAATTGCGAAACATTAATAAAAACTAATAATTTTTAAACAGCTTTTAATACTTAACTGAACACCCATACGGCGAAGTCAAAGCTTCCTCTACTTCTTTCCCTAAAAGCAAACTATCAACTGCATTTTTAACATAATTCGTAGCACCTTCTATATCTGCACTTTTAGTAGAAGAAACACTATCAATTGCACCCATATATGCAAGTAATCCGTTTTGATCGATAACAAACATATGTGGTGTTGTTTTTGCTTCAAAAAGCTTACCTAACTCACCTTTGTCATCTAAAATAAAATGATCGGGCATTGCTTTTCTTTTCTCTATTTCAGAATTTACTTCTTTAGGATTTAAAAAACCTTGCTTGCCCTGAGCTGAAGAGTTAACTGAAATCCAGATAACATTATCATCCTTTTTATAGGCAGTTTGTAGCTTTTGCATATTCTCTGAATTATAATGTTTTTTAACAAAAGGACATTCATAGTTAGTCCACTCTAAAACTACTATTTTCCCCTTTAAATTTGAGTTAGAAATTTCAACTCCATTAATATCAGTAATACTAAATTTAGGTGCAGGTGAATTTAAAAGTGGCGCTGCAACTACTACATTAGAAAAAATAAGAAAGAAAAACAGCAAAGATAAGATTTTTGTTTTCATTTAATTCTCCAAAAGTTAACAAAATATAAATATTTATTTTCTAAACTCTCTCAAAACAATACCTGGTGTTAAGATAGAGGGCAATAAAATAGGGTCATTATTAGGTTTATAAATAACATTTAAGGGAACGCTACTTCTCCCTAGTTTTTCTAAAGAATTTGTAATTTCAGGATCTCTATTTGTCCAATCTGCTCGCAAAAGCTTCACATCATTTTTTCTTAAATAGTCCCTAAACTCTTTAGAACTAAAAATAACTTTTTTGTTAACTTTACATGTGATACACCAACTAGCCGTATAATCTACAAACACTATTTTACCTTGCTCGGCCATTTTTTCTGGCAAACCAGGCTCAAAGTTTTGCCATTCAAAACCATGAGTATTAATTTGTTCAAGATTAGGATTTTTAAAAATAGTAATTAAGAAATATGAAAGTAAAATTAATGCTACTAATAGAAAAACTTTTAAAGAATTACCAATCTTTTTATCTTTAAAATACCAAACAAAGAATGAAATAATAAGCATTATCCCTAAAACTAATATTATATGCGACACATTAGTTTGCTTACCTAGCACTGACAAAAGCCAAAGACTTGTAGCAAACAAAGGAAATGACATGAATTGCTTAAACCTATTTAACCAATTACCAGACTTAGGAAGAAAAGTGAGCGCATTGGGAAAAAGAGAAAGTAAAACATAAGGTATAGCAACTCCAAGACCTAAAAAAGTAAATATTAAAAAAGCTTTAAATGGACTCAAAACTAAGGCGAAGCCTAGAGCATAACCCATAAATGGAGCAGTGCATGGAGTTGCAGCAATTGTTGTTAAGAAACCACTACCAAAAGAACCTAATAAACCAGATTTTTTTGCAGCTAAGCTTTCTAATTTTCCTAAACTTCCACCAAAACTTATCCCTTCTATAAAATAAAGTCCCAGAAAGAAAAAAAGAATACTTAAAAAGGCTACAATAATGGGTTGTTGTAAGTGAAATCCCCAACCTACTGCTTCTCCAGTATATCTTAAAAGAAGTAACACAGCGACAAGTAGCCACATAGAAATAATTATCCCCAAAGAATAACTAAAAGCATGACGTAACCTTGAAGAATTCTCCTTCTTCTCTTCTTCAATAAAACCAAGAATTTTTATTGCAAGTACTGGGAAAACACATGGCATAATATTTAAAATAATTCCTCCTAAAAATGCCATTAAGCAAATATATAAAAAAGAAACTTTTTTATTAGAAGATGTATCACTAGCAATGAGCTGATTTTCGCCAAATTTTAATGTTGTTTTAAAAGATTTAACTTTACCATCAGCATGTCTAACCACTAACTCTCCAGGCAAATCTTTTTTTAATTCAGCAGGCCCTGGCTTAATTGATAAAGTAAGGCTCTCTTTTTTTATCTCATAGACTTGCTCTTCACTTGCGCTAAGAAAATTTCTTTTTTCAGGATAGAAATAAATTGAGAAATTCTCATATAATAATTCTTCTTTAGAAAAAATAGAATTAAGTGGAAAAAATTCCGCAATGAGATTTTTAGCTTTAACATTAACTTTTGCAGAAACAACTTTATCAACAGCATAAACTCCATCTTTAAAAGCATAGCTATTTTCTTTAATTATTTTTGGATTTAAATTTATAAAAATATCTTTTTTTAGAGTAGCACTTTGTGGAATACAAATTTCTTCGCAAGCCAACCATTCTAAACCGAGCTCTAGAGGAATTATTGTAGATTTAAAATTGTCATCAACTTTTAATTTTGTTAGAAAAATTACTTCTTCATTGTAGCCATAGTTCACTAAAAACTTATACTTTATTCTTTCTGGAGGAGGCCATTTAATCTGACTCAAAGATACAAGTGACGGAGTTTTCCATTTAAACTCAGGAGGAAGGCCAGAGTCACCAGGATTTTTCCAATAAATATGCCAATTCTTTGCAAGCTTAAAAACAATTGCAAGTTCAACCTCCCCACCTGGCCGAACTCCTTCTTTCTCTTGCAGTAGAGAGATTTCAACTTCTGTATTCTTGTAATCTGCCTCAGCGAGACAAAAAAAAGGAGTAAAAAATATAAGAAAAATAAAAAATCTATTCATTTGAGTAATTTATACCTAAGCATTCAAGTTGCCCAATCTCTTAGCTTTATATAACAGTAATAGAATAAGCAATATATAGAAAATCCAAAAAGTAATTTCTGAAAAAGAGCCTTTTGAATCTTGTAAGCGTTCAGGTTGTTCAAGGTCGAGGCTTTTAAGTATTTGAAAAACGGAGGCGTGCTACTGCACGTTAGGTATTTTCAAATACTTAAAAATGAAGAGATTGGGCGACCTGAACGCTTACTGAATCTTACTATTAGGTAAATAAGGCCTTAGAATTTATACTTTTTTCTCGAGACTAACTCTACTTTTCAATAGGCTCCTTATTCATTTTATACCTTTGACGAAAAACTTCTGTAACTTACTCATTTAATTTGTAATAATTACATCTAGTAAATCTAGTGAATATATATAAAACTTTTGAAGATGGATATGAAGAAAATAAAAAAGATGATAGTTAAAATTCTAGAGCACCCTGAAGCAGATGAAGGACTGCATCTAAGGAACTTTATTAACCTACATGAAGAAGACGAAAGACCAGGAATTGATGCAAGCGAAAAAGATGTCTTAACTGCTCTTAGAGAACTTATTAATGAAGGAATTGTTATTGCTGGGAATATGGAAACTGAAACTATTTATGAGCTAGCTGATTAATTATTTCGGCGCTCCCTATGATGAAATGGTTAAAAAAACATAAAAGGCCTGAGGGTGCGAGAAAATGTTCAAGATGCAAGGATACTGGACTTCGCTGGGGTTGGTGGACAATTCTAGTTACCTATCCTTTAAGTATTTTATACGATCTTGTCATTTGGTTATTTTTTATTGCGGCGGCAATTTTCTTTTTTATTGCCGCGCTTAATTGGGATTCAATTAGTTTTCAATCAATTATGTATGCGGCTGCCACTATAACATTAATAGTCATTGGATCTATTCTTATATGGCTTGTGCCACTATGGATGTTTCCTAAGTGTTTTGATTGTACAGGGAAAGGGTACAAAGAAGGGGAACGAGAAGAAGATAGTTAGGCAAAAAGAAAGCTTGCACGACCTATTTAACAGGAATAAAAATAGCTCCATAAACCATTAATAAACCCAAAATTACTAAAATTGCCGGCAAAAAAAGATTCTTAATAGCGAAAGCTCCTTTACCCACTCTTCTAGAAAGATTTGATGCATTTACATCATCAGGTTTCTTACCTTTTAATGCCAAATAGATGCTCCCACCACCCATAGCTATCAAAAACAATCCCATTAGTGCCATTTTAAACATATCTTAAATTATATCAGATATTTAGCGCTTTTAGAAAGCACTTTTTTTTGAAACTTTTAGATCTTTATATACATCTTAATAACATATGAGTTTTCTAGTGAATCAAAATCAATAGAATTTTAGATACTTTATTTGGATTTTTATGGCATCAAACATAGGAAGATACTTACAAGAACACTACACTCTTTCAAAGAGTAGATACAGCCTTGTAAGTCCAGGCAAGTATAATGAAAACTTAAACGTTGGTGACGTCTTGCTTTCAAAATCTGGCAATGCTCGATTAATTCTAGATATTAATGACAATAACTCTGATGAAAAAGTTGTTTTTTTAACTAAACTTACAAATCAAAAACTACAAATTGAACAAGCACTACTTGAAAAAGTTAAAGCTTCTAGACTAAAAGCAATAGTTAGAGATTCAAAATATGATACAATTGGAGCTTGCCCTAAAGTTACTAAAAATTTGTCAAAACATTCTACCGTACTACATAATATCGAAGTAATGATGGGATTAAATCCTCTAGGAATTTCTCTATCTAGCAGTGTCGTGGCTAAGGGTTCACAGGCAGAACTAGCAGATATTACTATGTATGTTGATCAAGTTACTGGGAAAATTTCAAATTTTAATGATAGCCCTTATTCTGACTCTGAAATATTAGTGGGACTTTTAATCAATGCAAGAAACTTACCAAGTTTTGACTACATCAAGTCAGCTGCTTTTATGAATAACACTTCCGACTTAGTTAAAAAAAGTATTATCTTTGCTAGCATCTTTGCTAATTCTGTTCAGAATGCAATCAATTTTCATGATTTGAAGAGTACTGTTGGGTAGTTAAAGATTTTTGATACCTAATTCAAAACTCCTTTCCTATTTCAATAGATTCTATTTTAGTCTAGTATGTAAATATGCGACTTAGTAAAATTTTCACAAAAACATCAAAAGAATCGACAGCGGATGCAAGTAGCGTTAATGCCAACTTATTAGTAAGAGGAGCATTCATAAGCAAAACGATGTCTGGAGTTTACTCTTTTCTACCTTTAGGTATGAAAGTGCTCAGTAAATTAGAAAATATTTTAAGAGAAGAAATGGATAAAATTGGAAGTGAAGTTTTTCTACCAGCTCTTTCTCCTAAAAAAAATTGGGAACAAACTGGTCGCTTAAATTCAGTTAGCGTTCTATTTGAAGCAAGAGGTGCAAATCAAAGTTCAAGAAAAACCAATGATACTTCTTACGTTTTAAACTCTACCCATGAAGAAGTTGTTACGCCTCTCGTACAACAATTTGTTCAAAGCTATAGAGACTTACCAACAGCTTGCTATCAAATTCAAACAAAATTTAGAAATGAAGCCAGGCCAAAATCCGGCATTCTTAGAGGTAGAGAGTTCCGAATGAAAGATCTCTATAGTTTTCATGACTCAAAAGAATGTATGATGGATTTTTTCTTAAATAAAGCTATTCCTACTTATCAAAGTTATTTTAATAGAATTGGCTTAGGGAATAAAACTGTTGTAGCACTGGCTTCTGGAGGTGATTTTAGTACTGAACCTTCTAGAGAATTTCAAACTTTAATTGAAAATGGTGAAGATTTATTATTTTATGATGATAGTTCTGAGACATGGTACAATAGGGAAATAGCTCCATGTCTTGCAAAGGTATGGGATAACTCTACAGAACAGGAACAAAAAAGGGTTGATGTTCTAGGCGAAGGGATAGTTGGAGTTGAAGAGCTAGCTCGGTTTTTAAAAATTGAAGTTGAACGAACTACTAAAACTCTTCTTTATTCAGTAGATAACGAAAGACTAGTAGCTGTAGCTGTAAGAGGTGAATATGAAGTTAATGAAGAAAAACTTAAAAATGTACTAAATTGCAAAACTCTTTCTCTTGCTTCAGCTGAAGAGGTAGAGAAAGTAACAAGTGCTAAAGTTGGATATGCTGGACCTATTAATCTACCTGAAAACGTACAGATTATTTGGGATGAATCTTGCAAGAATAGAAAAAACTTTGAATGTGGAGCAAACAAAACAAATGAACACTCTATTAACGTCAATTTCGGTAGAGATCTTCCTAAGCCTGAAGAATTCTATGATGTTAAGACTGCAAGAGAAGGCGACTTAAATCCCAAAACTAGCGTAACCTACAAAACCGCTAAAGGTAGCGAGGCTGGAAATGTTTTTACTCTTTTTACTAAATTTTCTGAAGCTTTTGATTTTAAATATATCGATCAAAATGGCAAAGCGAAACCTGTTTATATGGGCTGCTATGGCATAGGAACTTCTAGAATTATGGGCATACTTGCAGAAATTTTTCATGATGAGAAAGGACTAAAGTGGCCTGCAAATATAGCACCTGCAAAATTCTATATTGTACCTATTGGAAAACCTAGCGAACAATCTTTAGAAGAAGCAGAAAAAATTTATGCATCGCTTTCGGAGAAAAATATTGATGCTATAATTGATGATAGAGAAGATGCATCTATTGGATTTAAGTTAAAAGATAGTGAGTTAATTGGTTGTCCATATCGAATAGTCGTTTCTAAAAAAACGCTTAAAGAAAATAGTGTCGAATTTACTGAAAGAGCGACGGGGGAAACAAAACTAGTCAAGTTAAAGGATTTAGATCAAATATTGTATAGCTAATAGGCCAGATGACATCTCACATTACTACTTTCTACAAATTCAACCCCCTGCTTCCTACTAGAGTCAAAAATATTAATGACGAACTTTACATATTATCAGAAAAATCAAAAATCAAAGGCTTAATAATTCTAGGACTAGAAGGAATAAACGGGACAGTTTCTTCAAATATTACAGGCATACAAGCTATTAAATCTTATTTAAGCTCTCAAAGAGAATTCAAAGATATTGAATTTAAAGATAGCACTACTATCAAGCCTGCATTCAAAAGATTTAAGATTAAAGAAAAAGACGAAATTGTAACCTTAGAAAGACCTGATATAAAACCTCATGGAAAAAACTCGCACTTAACACCAGAAGAATGGCATCAAGTTCTATCAAGCGATGAAGATTTTGCTCTAATCGATACTAGGAATTGGTACGAGTCAGATATAGGAAAATTTAAGAACGCTATTACTCCAAACACTGAACACTTTAAAGGTTTTAAGGAATATTTAGATGCTGCGCAAATCCCAAAAGAAAAAAAAGTACTAATGTATTGCACTGGTGGTATTAGATGCGAAAAGGCTAGCATTGAAATGCAAGAAAGAGGTTATGAAAGTGTTTTTCAATTGCAAGGTGGGATACTAAAATACTTAGAAGAGTTTAAAGACAAAGGTCATTATGAAGGAGAGTGTTTTGTGTTTGATAACAGAGTAGCAGTTGATACTCACTTAAAACCTACAAAACTATATTCTCTTTGCCCTTTTTGTGGAAATCCTGGGGATAAAATAATTAAGTGCAAGCAATGTTCTAAAGATTCAAAGATTTGCGAAAAGTGTAGTCAGGATAAAAATAACTTTCTTTGCTCTAAAAATTGTAAATATCATTATAATCTGAATAGTATAAAGTGATTTCCGATAGAAAAGTATTTTACCGCATTTTCTCATTAAAATCAGCGATAAGCAAAGCACGATAATTATCATCAGACCCAACATCTACACTAAATCTAAAGGAAGATTTTAATTTTTCACCCTGCTCAAGCTTGAGACATTGTGAGGCAAATAACCCTCTAAGCCTTAAGGAATTTGGATCAAAGTCAAACAAAATATAATCGCCTTCTCCATCTAAAATGAATTGCGTATTTTTTCTTCTAATTAAAACAGAAGATTTCGTTATCAATTCAGGATAACAAAGAGATTCGGTAAGAGGATAGTTAATCTTAATAATTGCAACTGGAAATTTACTAATTGATTTTCCAAAAATACGTTTAAGATTAGCAGATTGATACAATTGTTTTTTCGTGCTGTCTGATAATTCATAATCAAATAAGTAAATTTCTAACGCCGTTGCAGCACTAAAGTTTTCCTTATCGGGAGATAAAACCCGCTCTTTAATTAAATTTCTATATTTAACTAAAACTTGTTCAAGATATATATTCTCATCCTTAAAAATTAATTTACCAACTCCATTAAAATCTAAAGTTTCAAACTGAACTGGGAAACCTGATCTTGATGGGGTGAAATCTTCATCTCCAACAATACTTTTTGCGAAATTCTCAATACCACCCTTTTCTTCAATTTTCTTTGAAATAACTTCTTTAGATTTTGTTACTTCTTCGACTTGAAAGCGAAATAATAATAAACTTACAAAGGCAAAAAGGATAACAGAAAAAATAAAAGAAATAAGTATTTGTAGTAAACCAGAACGGCTACTTTTAACTACAAAAGTACTCGATAAAAAATCATGAAAACTTTGTCTATCATAATTTAACCAGGCAATAAGCAAACCTAATCCACAGGTTAAAACTGAAAATATCTTAACAAAATTTCTAACTACAGAAGAAATAAAACTAATTCTGTTACTATCACTATTAACTACACGAATTCCAGTCAGTATTTTTCCTAAAGTACCACCATTAGCAGAACATTCTGCAATTGTTGAATAGAAAAAACCGACAAGCAAAACTAAAGCTAAAAGTGAGGCAAAAGTAAGAAAATGTATTGGGACTTCAGCCATCCAAGGAAGGCCTAAATCAAAAATTCCATAAATTTGTATTTTTTCTCCGGCGAGTTCAAGAATATTTATTAATGAAGTTTCACCATTTAGAGCAAAAAATAGAAAAAATTCAACTAAGCCTAGTAAAACACAAGCATCAATAAGCCAGGCTATAAGCCTTCTAAAAACTCCCGCTGGTTCAAGATAATCTTTTTCTTTCACTTAATTCATCCCTTAATTTTTTTAACTTCTCTTGAGTTCCAACATCTACCCAGTAGGAAGATTTTATATCGTATCCACTTATCTTAACACCTCCCTTTAATGCTCCTAAATAAGCCTTAATTATGGAGAAATTCTCATCAGGATATTTACTAATAAATTCTAAAATCCTCTGTGATATTAGGTGCATACAGGAAAATCCATATAAAGAGTAAGATACGTCAGAGATAAATTGTTCATGATTGCTTAAATTATCTTTCCATCCAATTAAATTCATCCTTGAATTGAAAGCTAGATATCTTCGGCTATCTCTCTTCTGCACTGCTAACGTCACATCATTTGCATTACTAAAATGTTCTTTTTTTAAATTCTCAATATCAAACTCTGTATATATATCGCAATTATGTAAGAGTAGAGTTTTTGCTTCCGAAAAAAGTGGATAGGCTTTTTTTAGAGCACCACCTGTACCAAGAAGAATTTCCTCTTTAGAAAACAGTATCTCCATATCAAAATTATTATTTTCCTTAAGATACTCCTCAATTTTATTACCAAGATGATGCAAATTGATAATTACTTTTTTTATTCCAAGTTTTTTAAATTTTTTAAGAATATATTCCAAAAATGTTCCATCTCTAAGCTTTAATAATGCTTTTGGTTTTTCAAGCCCTAAATCTTTTAGTCGTGAGCCTTTTCCAGCGGCTAAAATCATTCCGACTATTTCTTTTGACACTACAAAATCCTTTCACGATGAAGAAAGTCTATATCCAGATTTTTATTAAGGCTTAAATCGGCATTTAATCGTTCAGCCATATAAACAGATCTATGCTGACCTCCTGTACACCCATAACTAACAAGTAGATGTTCAAACCCTCTTTCTACGTAATTATTAATAGCTAGCTCAACTAAATTTTTACTATTTTGATAAAACACTTCAATTCTAGGTTCTTCTTCTAAAAAGTCTTTAACTTCTTTATCTTTTCCTGTAAGTCTTGAGTAAGCAGCTTGCCTACCCGGATTAGGCAAACAACGACAATCAAAAACAAAGCCTCCTCCATGAGAAGAATCATCTAGAGGAAGACCTTTTTTATATGAAAAACTAAGTAGTTGTAGTGTTAGATTACTCATAATCTCCTATAAACTATTGATATTAATATACTTATCATTACAATTAAAATTAAGAAAAACAAGCGTAAAAAACTAAAGATATTTCTTAGATTGTACGATTACTCTTTTAACTAAAGTACAACAAAGTTTTAAAAGGGAAAATGATGAAAGACGATAGAAATATAGAAAATAAGTTTTTTTACACGCGAACAACAAGAATTGCAGCAACTGCTACTTTAGTAGCGTACTTCACTTTTATAGCTGCACAATCAGCAATGGTTCCACTTGCTTTAGGCTTATTAACCACTAAAGTTGGAGATTTCTCAATATCTTTTCCAGCCTCTTCATTAATATCTCTTCTTGTAGGAGCAATTTTATATTTATCTTTAGCCGAATTCTTAAATTACTATTTCAAAATTGTTAGTGAAAGAAAGCTTAAAAGAAAAATGTCAATACCTCCAAGATTATTATCTGCGAGCATTGTAACCTTAGTAACATTTGGAACTTTCTATTTTGCTAAATATGCAATTAGTAGCAACCCAAATGGTTTAACAGAGCTATTTGGTTTTACTGTCTCTGTACCAGTATTAATGAGTATTGTACTGGGATTGGTTGTATTTACAGTATGCATGGTATTTTATAATACGATTGAAGGAATAACACCTAAAAAAGCTGGAAGAATTATTTCAGAGATTTTATTTTCGGGAAAATTTGAAGTTAAGAAATAGCTTTATTATTTAAAGACTCTGTGTTCCTTTAAGCTTCTAAAACTAATAAAGAGCAACCGTGAGTTTTTTCAACAAGCTTATAAGCTTAACTGAACCTGATTAGCAATAATAAGCATATTAAATACTTGATACTTATCATTCCTGTTGATATTTAATAGTAGTGAAATCAAGAAAAAGAATATTAGCTGAAATCTTAACTATTATAGCTATTACTTTGCTCATTATAAATTACACAGATCTCTTTCTAGAAAAAAATACTGCAGAACTCAGAAATGAAGTAGTGCATACTGATCAAGGAAATCAATACAAAGAATATCTCCCAGAAAAATCGTATAAAGGTTTAACTTTAATTCCTGAAGCAGGCACAGAAAAAGTTTTACTTACTGATATGTTAGGGAAAGTTGTTAAATCTTGGAATATAGATGCTCCTAGGGCGAGATTGTTAAGAAATTGCGATCTTCTCACTCTTCACGGTACAAAATGGGGCATTAAACAAAAGAAATGGAAAAGTTTAAGAAATAAAATAAGAGTTTACCATTTTAATGGAGATTTAAAATGGGAATACAAAGCAAAAAATATTGTTCATCATGATATCAAAAAACAAGAAAACGGCAATTTAGTATTTCTTGAAAGAACAACTGTTCCAGAAAAGTATGTTTTAAAGTCAAGAGATCCAAACAGACAAAAAATTAAAATTAGAACTGACATTGTAAAGGAAATCAATTCACAAGGAAAAAAGGTTTGGGAATGGAGTTATTTTAATGCCTTTTCTATAGATTATTGTGGTAAAAACCCTTGCCCAAAACTTGATAAAAACTATGTAAAAGGCGGCAAGCTCTATGACTGGACTCATACAAATACTGTTTCTCCATTACCAAAAAATAAATGGTATGATTCAGGCGATCAAAGATTCAAACCAGGCAACTTACTAATACTCCCGAGAAACTGGTCTACAGTTTTCTTAATCGATAAAGAATCAAAAAAAATTGTTTGGAAATATACTGGCAAATATAAAGGAGGATTAAGTGGTGGGCATGAAGTTCATATGATTGAAAAAGGGCTAGAAGGAGCTGGGAATATTTTAATTTTTGATAATGGTCGAAATGAAGAAAATTTAAATGGCTCTTCATATATTCTTGAAGTTAATCCAATAACAAAAAAAGAAGAATGGGTTTATGATGTTGGAAATGATTTCTTTAGCTATGCAGCAGGATCCATGCAAAGACTTCCTAATGGCAATACTTTAATTTCTGAGGACGTAAAAGGAAGAGTTTTTGAAATAACGCCTGAGAAACAAATTGTTTGGCAATTTAAAAGCAATGTAAGAACATGTCGCGCGAAAAGATACTCTTTTGACTATTGTAAAGACTTAGAAAAGTTTCGTTAAGCCCACTACCACGTTCCCTACCACGTTCCTACCACGTTCTCTCTGAGAGTTCGGGATAAAATATTTAATAATAATGATTTAAAATCCGCAAATATATCTATATAATTTAAGAACTTAAGGCTTTATTTACTTAAATTCTATGTAAAAACTTTCTATTTGAAACGAAGAAAAAGCTCATTTTAAATCATTTTTTGTATATGCAGAACCACGTTTTCCCACCCCCCACATTTTCTCCCACCTCCCACATTTTCTCCTCCCACATTTTCCACATTTTCTCAGAGAGTTCGGGATAAAACATTTAATATTAATGATTTAAAATCCATGAATATATCGATATAATTTATGAATTTAAGGCTTGATTCAGTTAAATTCTACGTAAAAACTTTCTATTTGAAATGAATAAAAACTTCATTTCAAATCTTTTTTTGTATATGGAGAGCCTTTGGCAAGAAGAACTATACTCTAATCTCAAAACTTTTAGACGATTCTTACTCATTCTAACAAAATAAGCTCTCCTTTCTTGTAAAGATACATACTGTTTTTTAAACTTCTTGTAGCACCATCAGAATCTACAGTTATCACTCCTGAAAGGCCTTGGTAGTTTTTTAAGCTATAAAATTCTTCCTTAACTCTGTTTTTGTTTTTTAAACCTTTCGAGATGATAAAAGAAATATCATAGGAAGGAATTGTTGAAACTTCAAAGTTTGGAGATCGCCCAACTCGTTTTTTAAATTTTTCTAAAAAAATTTCAAACTCTTTAGTTCGAGGTGCTTTCCAGCCAGCATTTCTAGTCCCTTCAAGAGCACTCCCTCCAGCATCTTGAAAACCAGGACTAGTTATCGTATTTAATGAATAAAATGGAATTGTAAATCCAAGTTCTCTAGCTTGTTTCATTGCAGTACCCATCTCATCATAACCATAAAAAAATAGAGAATTTACTTTCTTTGCTTTCGCTTTTAATAGCATGGATTTAAAATTTGTTTCACCTGTTAAATACCCATCAGAAAAAGCTACTTTTACTCCAAGCTCTTTCAATCGCTTCATAGTAGCTTCAGCTGCGGTTCCCATAAAAGGATCGCCTTCATAATAAATCATGCCTACTGATTTAATACCTTCTTTTGCTGCATAATTTGCATTAAGAGCTCCAAGATCTTCAGTTAACTTAGAAACACAAATTATATTGCTAGGCAGACTTGCTATTTTTTCATCGCAATCTAGAGGATCTATCAATAAAACATTATCTTTTTCAGCTTTTGGAGCTAAAGCAAAGAGCCCTCCATAAGTAAAAATATATATAACGTCTATGCCCTGTTCTTTGACAAGTTTATTATAAGAACTGATTGTATTTTTAGTTATATATTGGTCGTCTTCAACAATAAGCTTTAATTGTCGTCCATTCACTCCACCGTTTGCATTAATTTCATCAAAAGCAATTTTTGTTGCTTCTACCGCATCAACTCCTAAGATTGCAGCATTGCCCGAAAGTGGCCCAATCCAACCGATTTTTATTACTTCATTTTCTTCAGCAATTAATGAACACGTAAATAAAATAGAAAGTATTATGAATAAATATCTCATGTTTTTCTCCAATATCAGTGATAAAATTTATCAAAAAGTAATATCTTAGTCAAAAATAATAGTTATTTATCTATAAAAACTAGACAGATTTAATTTAAATCTATATTATATAGACATGAGTAAAAATAATTTTAGTAAATTTTTGGTAGATAGTCGCCTAAAAGCTGGCTTTAGAAGTCTTGATGATGTCTTAAACTTTGCTAAAAAAAACAAGTTAAAATTTCCTTCAAAATCAAGTCTAAGCTTGTATGAACGTGGTAAAGTTTCATCCATTAAACCTGAGATTCTTCAATCTTTAGCACAAATATATGATTTAAGTTACCAAGATCTTGCGGAACTCTGGTTTAAAGAACGTTATGATATAAAGAATTCTTTTTATAAAAATAATTTTCCTGATTTTTTACTAGATGCTGACAAAAATTCCATAAGTTTAAAAGGAACCTCTGAAGACAAAAGAGATTCTATGAAAATTATTTCTCTTGAAAACTTTTCCAAGCAACAATCAAATCTTAAAAAAGGTAGTCAAGTTGGAGTAGCAGTTTCACAATTTTTAGATCATGAATATCTTTTTGAAATGGTATCTGAAAATATTGCAAAAGGAGTAAATTATTTCTATCTACTTCCTTCTACAGAATATGCAACCTACAAAACATTAATAACAAAAGTAGAAGAAAAATATCCTAATTTATCTGGAAAAATTGATGGCAAACGCACTTTTTTTATATCTAGACCTCCTTTAGATTTCCCTATTAACTACGTTGTTTTTATAGATCATAAAAAAAATTTAAGTGGCTTTGTTGGACTCACTCATGGAACTTTAGTAAAATATATGCGAGTTGCAGATCTCAACCTTGCTTGGAGACTCTATGATGGTTTCTGTTGGACTATGTCTCTTTCTAAAGACCGAGGAATCAAAGAAAATATAGCTAGATTAGAAATTGAATTTGAACTTGATTCGCATAGGGCTCAATCTTTTTATGAATATTGTTAGAGAATCTACTTTCTACCAAAAAGAGCAAAAATTAAACTTCTTTTTTCTCCACTTTCAATCCTTTCTTGCCAATGAGGGACAAATGGATCTAACAAAACAAGTGATGGTGGGGGTATTGTCAAGCTCTCAACTTTCTTATGTTGATCTTTTACTTCAAGCCTAAGCTCCTGGCCAACCCAATCTTTTTCAAGATAGATAATACCACTCAAAATAATCTCTTTATCCTGATCTACAGCATCAACATGACGAGCCACTCTATTTCCTTCTTTAAGGATATTAATTGCAATACCACCAACATCATAATCACTGTGAGAAACAATAGATGTATAAATTTCTATAAACATAGGATCTGAAACTAGCTCATTTAAGCTAACATTCTCCTGCTCAGAAGGTATATATCTACGATAACCAGCGTAGCCATCACCAGGATCAGCTGCATCTTCCCAACTTGCAGCTCTAACTGTTCTGTTATGTTTTTGAAGCTCCTCAGAACAAAATCCTAATTGCAACAAAGAAAGTTGTAAGTAGCCTTTATCATGGTAACTTTTAACAGCACTAGCAATAAGAGAGCTATCAGCAAAGTCCTCAAGCAAATTTAAAGAGCGCTGTTCATGATGTATCATACGAAAATTATAACTGAATCAGTTAAACTACTCAAATGATAATTGCTTAACCTTAATCTCAGCAATATCTTCTTCACTAAGCTCGTAAAGAAGATGGGAATGAACCACATGCCTAATAGGCTCTTTGATACTCATTAAATTATCCATTTTTTTTCCATTCTTTAGTATGCCTAGCAAATAATTAACATCTATTAAATTCTTACCTACCTTTAACTTTTTCTCACCTCTTACTAATTTGATATCTGGATTTTTTTCTAAATAATCTCTTATATAATTACTATTTTGCTTCCAGCTTAAGTTAGAATCAGCTAAGTATTTATAAGCTTTCTTTTTATCCCAAATTAATTCATTAGTGTAAGACAAATAATGAGGGAAGAAAGAAAGGACTGAAAGTATTGTCGGCAAAGTTACTATAAATAATTTTTTATTATATTTTGAAAAATGAGAAGAAAGTGACGCAATACTAAGATATATAAAAGGAAGAACAGGCATTATATATCTAATACCTAATTGCGAAGTATTAACACTCATAAAGACAAAATAGAACAATGCCGGGAAGAATATAAAAAGTATTTCTTCTTTTAGTTTATGTTTATTTTTAAATCTTAAAAATAAACTGATTATCAATAAAAAAAGAGTTCCTAAAGGCAGTTTATAAAGGAGAATATAAAAATAGTAAGATATGAAACCAACATTTTTTGTTTTTCCTTCTTTATCAATTTCAATTCCAATTCTACCATTTAAATAAGTTGGTCCATTTGCAATTCCTTTCTCCATTTTCGCCTGCCCAAAGTCAATTGTTTTTACGTACGCATATGGCAAGGGAATAGAAGTAATATAAATTTTATCTAAGAATGTTGTTATTTTCTTTAAACCATTACTTTCAAATTTGTATGTACTAGATTTTTTAAAACTGCCTGAAAAGGAGTAACCTACATTAATAGCTAGTACAAATACAAAAGCTAATACAAAAATAAAAATAGAAGCTTTAGTGAAATTTCTTCTTAATTTATCTTTATTGTGTAAAAAAAATTGAATAAAAAGAATTGGAAATAAAATTAAGGCAGTAACACGAGTTAAATTTGCAAAGATAAAACTTACTAAAAGTAATAAAAAATATAACTTTTTTTTACTTTTTAAATACTTCCAGCTAATAAAACAAGTAGTAAAAAAAAATGTTCCTGTAAGAATATCTTGAGTTATCACTCTAGAATGAGCAATGATATTAGGATCAAAAGATATTAAAATAAGCCCTAATGTAGCTCCAAGTGGAGAATAAAATTCTTTTGCCCATAAAAAGACACTAAGAATCATTAAAGAAGCTCCAAACATTGATATTAATTTTGCTAGATAAAACTTACTATCTTTAAAACTAGAATTAATAAATATGCTCAATTTTTTAACAATTTGTTTAGGAATAAGATTAGAAAAAAACGGAAAAACTCCCTGAGCAGGCATTAAATTAGCATACGAAACCGATCTATCAATTCGTTGAATTGTTTCTCCGCTAAGAACCGATTTACCATTATGATAATGCACTCCTTCATCTAGAGTTATACTTTTTATATTTGGAAAAAATAAACTAGAAATTGTTAGAATAGAAAAAACTGCAATAAAGAGTAATGGTATAGGTAAAGAATGCAATTTTTTCATTATTTTGAGCTTATATTATTTTGCCAAACTAGGACAGCCTCTCCAAACAAACCCTAGACACTCTACATCTCAATGCCTCTGCGTCACTAAAAATATCAACTCCATAAGATCTAGAGTTGATTTAGAGTAATTGCACGCTTGTCATATAAGTTCTAGAATAGAGGATATAAATGGCAACTTTTTTTAAACATCAAAATAGAGCAAGAAAGAGCACTACTTTTTTATTATTTCTTTATATACTCTCAGTAATTACAATAATAATTGGCACATATTTTTTTATTCTTTGGCTTTTTACCTTAACAAATAATAATACTAGTTTCTACTCACAACCTTTGTGGCACCCTGAGATGTTTAAACATATTTCTGCTTCGCTAATTTTACTTGTTGGAGGTGGAACAATGTATAAATCCTTACAACTCAGTAAAGGAGGTAGCACTGTAGCTGAAATGTTAGGTGGCAGACTAGTTAACCAATCCTCTACTGGACTCAACGAAAGAAGATTACTAAATATTGTTCAAGAAATTGCAATTGCTTCTGGAACAAAAGTTCCACCAATTTACATATTGGATAGAGAAAAAGGAATTAATGCATTTGCAGCTGGATTTAAAACTGGACAAGCAGTTATTGCTGTAAGTCGTGGTTGCTCTGAATTATTAACTAGAGATGAGCTTCAAGGTGTTATTGCTCACGAATTCAGTCATATCATAAATGGAGACATGCGTCTAAATATTCGTCTTATGTGCATTCTTCATGGAATACTAGTAATTGCTCTTACAGGATATACTTTAGTTAGATTAAGCTCAAGAACTTCACAATATTCATCCTCTAATTCAAAAAGAAACGGTGGTGGTGGAATCTTTTTAATACTTGGAGCTGGATTAATGATACTCGGCTATACCGGTGTCTTCTTTTCTAATTTAATTAAAATGGCAGTTTCAAGACAAAGAGAGTTTTTAGCAGATGCTTCCGCAGTTCAATTCACAAGAAATCCATCCGGAATTGGAGGGGCACTAAAGAAAATTGGCTCTATTACTCTAGGTTCAAGAATTTCTCATCCTCGTGCCGAAGAAGCAAGTCATATGTTTTTTGCAAGAGGTATTAAATCTAAGTTGATACAACTTCTCTCAACACACCCACCCCTTGATAAAAGAATTAAAAAAATCGATCCAAGTTTTGATGGAATATTTGTATACAAAAGTATTGCTGAAATTTCAAAAAATGTTTTTGAAGAAACTAAAGAGAAATATGGGAACAATGACGAAGACAAAGGAGATTTTGCAACTTCTATTTTAAAACCAGAAAAAATAGTAGATAAAATTGGAACTTTTGATCCTGAAAGTTTAACCACTGCAAAAGGGATCTTATTTACAATCCCTTTATTTCTTTTATCATCTGCTCAAAATCCATACAGTGCTCAAGCACTAATTTTCTGTCTTTTACTTTCTCCTGAAAAAGAAAATAGAAGAAAACAACTAGAGATTATTAAAAATACAAAGATCAAAGGTATAGAAGAAGAAGTCATACAAACTGAGAAAATCACTAAATCTTTAGAAAAAAAACATCGCTTACCTTTAGTAGATCTCGCCCTTGCTAGTCTCTTACAAATGTCAAAATCTCAATACTTCGTTTTTAGAAAAGCGGTGGATGATTTAATACATGCTGATGACCATATGAATGTCTTTGAGTATACACTCCATTGCATAGTTCTACGACATCTCGATCCAAAATTTGGGAAAGAAAATCCAATTGCACTTGAGAAAACAAGCCTTAAAAGTTTGGTAAAACCTGTAAACAATTTACTTCTTGCTTTAGCCATACTCGGAAACGACAGTACTGAAGATGCTAAGAAAGCTTATGAAGCTGGTGCGGAACATTGCGGAATAGATAAAAATTTAAGAGCTGAGTTTAATACAGACCTCGACATTTCTACAAACTTTTTAGATAATTCTTTAAAAAAGATAATTAATATTAGCCCTGATATAAAAGAAAAAATTCTCTTAGCATGCGTTGCATGTATTACAATAGATAAAACCATTACCGTGAATGAATTTGAACTTATTAGAGCTATTTCTGATTCTTTAGATTGTCCATTACCACCGCTTAGTAATATTTAATAACGCAGAAGTTCTTACTACTACAGTTACTTACTGATATTATCAAAAAACTCTTTAGGCCGATTAAACTGCCAAGGATCCCGAGTGCTACATTTATGAACCTTAACTGATTTCCAAACATTGCCAATTACATAAGGCTCTCTATCAAGCCATTCGTTTAATTCTTTTTCCGTAGAAAAGTTCATAAACAATGAAGAACCAATCATATTTCCATTATCATCTAAAATTGCTGCTCCGTACCACATGTTTCCTGATGCTAATAATTCCTCACCTAAAGCAATATGAGCATCACGAACAGCAAGTCGCCGTTCCATCGCTTTTTCATCTGTGCCATCAAGTCCTATTACTAAAAATTGCATATTTTTCCTTATAATTTTTAAATTAAATCGCGAAAGTGCCATTCACAAGCATTAGTAAAACATTTTTCTTCTAAAAAATCCTTCTTCATTTTATCCTTTGCTGCACAAACTACAATAGAAATTGCACTATTACTAACAGATTTAGCTTTTTCTTCAACAGATTTTAAAAGAGACAAACCAACATCTTCATATTTAAACTCTGAGTTAATACAAAAATCATCAATTAAAACTGGCTTTCCAGACTTATAAACTGGTGGAACTTCAACCATTATACCGATAATAAAGCCAATAACTATAGAATTCGATTCAGCTACATACAAAATAGTTTTGTTATCTTTAATTAGTGAACTAAAATACTTTGCATGAATTTCTTTAGCTCCATCTGCTGATTGCCAATAATTTGGTTCCCATTTTGAATATTCATCACGCTTTGCTTGAGCAAGATCTGTCATTGGCGCAATATCTGAATTTGTTGCCTCCCTTATAATAAAATTCATAGTGAAAATCTCCAAATTAGACTGATGCTAAAAGTATAAAGTAAGAAGTTTAGATAAATCAAAAATAGTACTATCTTGCTTCCAATCTCTTTCCATGCCGTTACGAGCTATTAATATTGATTTAATTCCTGCTGAACGAGCTCCTTCAATATCCTTTCTCTCATTTCCTACATATGCAATTTCACTTCTCTTAACCTTTAATTGTTCCATCAACATCTCATAACCAGCTACATCTGGCTTTCTTTTACCTACATCTACTGATGTTAGAAAAACATCTACAAAAGGTTGAAAAAGTCTTACGTCTTCTATAGCAAATTCCTTTGACATTCCATAAGGAACATCTGTGAGTATGCCAATTTTAACATTTCTTTTTTTAAGTTCAGCCAAAGACGACAGAGTATCTTCATATGGTTCTGACATGTTTTGAAAAAAACTAAAAAATGTTTTACAAGCTTTGTTAATCAGAGCAGAGCTATCAGTACCCCAGCACGAAAGAACTTCTTTAAAGATTTTATCACATGTTATTTCATCAATCCTAGGATTCTCACGAGTATTGAATTTTCCTAGACAAGAAGAAGCAAGAGTTAATTCAGACAAAGAAGGCGTGAGTTTACAAGCTTTTGCAATTTCCTTTAAGACTTTTAAATAATGATCACGCCAACTTAGTTTCATACCTTTATAGGCAATTAGAGTTTCTCCTAAATCAAATCCTATCGCTTTCATTACGTTATTTTAGATTTATCTGAGACTTTGATCTAAGTCAAGATTACGAAATTTAAAACTACAAAACTATTTTCCATGTGTCGTTGGGTATATTACGAGTCCTCGCAGAATGATAATGTATAATGAAATCTCGAAGTATTTGAACACTAGAGACGTGCTGAAGAGATGTATTTTTAAATACTTCTCTTCAAAATAAAGATATCAAATAACTTTAAAGCTTACAAAAAAACCTATCTACAACTACTAACATGCTCAGGCATATTATCAGATAAAGCTAAGTTTGTAGCATGTAACTTATTTGCTTTAGTCTCGAATTTATTTGCTCTCTTAAGATTTCCACCAACTTCTCTAAATTTTTGAATAGCAATAAAAACTTCATCTAAAATTTCTTGAGAAATTTCTCTATATTCATTTAGAGTATTTACATTACTCGTTGCTACACAGAATTTGGTTTCACTACACATTTCACCAATAGATTCAGGTTCCCATGATTTTTTCCAACCTGCTATGCCATACTCAATAAACATCTTTCTACCATCTCTTGCATAAATTCTGGTACTACTGCCTTTCTTACTTTTCTTTCTTATTTTTCTAAGTACTTTATTAGCAAATTTAGCAAATTTCTTTACTGCACCATCCATTTTACGCTGATTACTCTTAACATTAAAGCTAGAACAACACGAATTTCCATCACCTTCACAAATTTCGCACCTATCTATTATTCTTGCTGAAGTTGCGGTTGGAATTCTACTCGAACAACCTGTTGTTGAGATACTATCAATCGCTAAATCAGAGTTAGGTCCTGAACCAGCAATATCTAAAATTATAGATCCTGTTTTCGTAAAATTAGCTGCTTGAGATCCTATTGGAATAAAATTATTAATTGGGAATATAATAGGTGTTAAGCTGTTAATTCCTGAATTCAGAGTTTGTGTTTGGTATGAACTTCCACCATCTGTAGAGTTAATGATTAAAGTAAGTGAAAGTGGTTGGTTATTTGCAATATCAAAAGCAACTACATCAATTCTAAAACCATCAGAATCTGATATGTTTAAAATATCCTGCGTTGTATCAATACCTGCCAAACCTATCTCGTTGGAGCTTACACTACTAGCATTCCAAATAATTCTAGAACTTCCAGTTGTTGTTACATCAAGCGAGTGAGTTAAAAGACCGGCTACAGTTTGAAGAGTTACATCTAAAGCCCCTCCTGCCTTAGTTACAATTTGATGCCTAATTCCTCCAATAGCAGATGAAGCAACTACAGATACATGAGCTGTATCACCAGAAGTACTGACACTACTTTCAGCATTACCAGAGTTAAAATCATCTATGGTTATAGCAAAAGCTACAGATGGAATTAAAATAAGCAAAAGCACTAGAACCTTTTTCATAAAGACCTCCAAAATAAAACCCTAACATAAATAAAAAGTTATCTAAAATCTTTTAGATAACTTTGCTATTTTCTAAACTATATTAACTACATGTACTAACTGCTAAAGGAACCTCATTAGAAGTTGCAATCACTTCATCATATTTCTTCCTAGCATTGTTAAATAATTTCCTAATTTTTCTTACATTTCCAACTATATTCCTTGCTTTTTTTGCTCCTTTTTTAGCAATTTTGAATAAGCTTAAAGCATTAGCTTGATATGTATTAATTGCATCTTCATTACTAATGCTAGAGCAAAAATTAGTATTTCCACATGAATCAAACTCCGTAGGCAGAGCAGTCCAAGCATTTACCCAGTTTACAAAATATAATGCATTAGAAGCAGCTAATTGTTTTTTTACATATCTTTTTAACGTTCCTTTAGATTGTCTTTTCGCAAATTGTAGTATTTTCCTATTAATCCTATCTTGCTCAATAGCACCATTATCCATATCTCTCTGTAAATCAGAAATATTTTGCGCCTCACAAGCTAAACAAGAATTTCCATCACCATTACAAACACCACATCTATCTAAGACTGAGCTTCCATTGCTAACACCTGCACAATCAGCACACGTTGTTCCATCTCCACCACATAAATTACATGCATCAAGAACTAATCCACTATTTGGCACTCCATCACAACCTTTTGAATCTTCACATTCATCAATAGTCATCTGAGCTGAATTAGAATCAGCAGTACACTGAACACCTCCTTGAATAGAACACTCATATACTCCATCAACATTACAAAGTGGAGTTGCAAAACTACTCCCACAACTAGTACCTAATTGAGGATAAGCTTCGTCAACTGCTCCATCACAGTTATTATCTATTCCATCACAAAATTCTGGTTGCGGTGTGTAGTCAGGAACACAGCTACAACTATTCGGAGCAGTTCCACTCCATACTCCAGGACCACATAATCCGATATCACCAGTATCGCAAACTTCTCCTGGCAATGCGTTTCCATTAGGAACACCTAAACAATCTTGACAAGTTGTGCTATCTCCATCACAAACCCCGCACTCGTCAAAAACTGAAACATTAGGTTCTGGAATTGTTGAACTACATCCAGTTGTACCAAACCATTCGATATCTAAATCAACAGATGGAGCAAAGCTTCCTACGATCTCTACCTTAATTGCTCCAATGTTATCGAACTCAACTGGATTAATAGAAATATTAGTAAACTCTGAAAATGGAAAAATTAATAATTCAGGCATCCCAAGTGCTACCTCTTGAACAAGTGTCTTTTTCAATGAAGCCACTCTGTTTGCATTTGAATACGCAGTGATAATTACGTCTACCGGCGCATCATCTGAAAACACAACATTTAACTGAAACCCATCTACTGCAGGATTAGGAGAAGGAGTAAACTCTTGTGCTAAATCAACACCACCTAAACCAGTTGGATTAAAACTATTATGGTCAGTATCTCCATCCCAAATAACTTCTGTCCTTCCAGTTGCAGCGCTACTTCCTTGAAGATGAGATAACAATCCAAATTCAACTCTACTTGATATTTCATTCCCACTTTCAAGATTTGCTTCTTGACTTCTAGCTCCGCCAACTGCAGTGCTAGTTACAGCTCCGTTAGAACTAGATGAACCTGGAACTGTCTCCCTTATTACAAGATCTCCATTTTCAAAATCATCAAGAGTTAAAGCGAAAGAAGAAGGAGAAAGTAAAAATAGAGAGAATAATAGAGTAAAAATAGAGTTAGCTAACCTTTTCATTAGAAATCCTTAAAAACAAATGAATTTAGACAAGCTAAAATTATCAAGCGCAGATAATTCACACAAGATAGAAAATGGCTTGACATGGCATTTTCTAACTATAATCAGTGCTATTACTTAAAATGTTATAAGCAAAATTCAACTAAAGAATCTCTAATAATTCAACATCAAAAATTAAATTAGCATTTGCCGGAATTAAATCTCCTGCCCCATGCTCACCGTAAGCAAGATGGGCCGGTATCATTAAGGTTCGTTTTCCTCCCACTTTCATTCCTTGAACTCCCTCATCCCATCCTTGAATAACCTGACCAACACCAAGTTTAAAATCAAAAGCTTGATTCCTACTATGAGAACTATCAAATTCAAGACCTTTTTCTCCATCCATGTTTAACCATCCAGTGTAGTGCACGCTAACTCGTTGCCCTTTTTTAGCTTCTTCCCCACTTCCCTCTTGTAAATCTGTATATGTTAGTTTTAAATCTGTCGTGCTCACTTTACTGTACTCCGTAAATTTTTCGTAAAATACTAAATAGAATTCATTCTAAAATAACTTTTATACCTTCTCTAAGCATTTGAAAATACAGAAAATAAAAAAAAATATTTTTTTCTCTGGACAAAGTAGCTTACTCGTTATACTATTATTTTATATTGTTTCTCAATATACCACTACTCAACAACTTAGCATATTAACCTATTGTATTTATTCAATTTACTTGTATTATAACTTTGCGTTGTATTTTTATTTCTTGTTCTTTAGGAAATCAAGAAAAATTACCACGTCTAAGCATTTGAAATTACAGAGCTACCGTTTTAAAACTAGAACAATATCAGTGAGTTAAGAAAATATGACTTTTCGCCCTTTTAACAATACCCTTAAGAAAAATAAATTATTAACTACTTATGTTTGGAATTAGCTTTACAGAAATTTTATTTCTACTTTTAATTGTTTTAATAGTCTATGGACCAGAAAGACTGCCTGAAGTTGCTCGCTCCTTAGGTAAATTTCTTGGAGTTATAAAAAAAAATACGGACTCTGTTAGAAGAGATTTCTACAATGCTGTATACACCCCGCTTCAAAATACTGAAGGAAAGCTAAAACTACACGAAAGAAATTTGACAACAATTGCAAGTGATTTAATGAAATCAGATAATTGTGAAACTAAATCTAAAATTGAATCTGAAAATATTGAAAAGAAGAAAAAGCCTAAGGTAAATTTAGATGAGTGATCAAAAAATTGAAGAAAAAAAAGAGATGACTTTTTTTGATCATATTGGAGAACTTAGAACTCGTTTAGTTTACAGTTTGCTCGGTGTTGGTATAGGAGCTATTTTTTCCTACTATTTTATCAGCGATATATTTGCAATTTTAGCAGAACCTTACTTTGATTCATTCCCAGAAAATACATTAATTGGAACTGGCCCTGCTGAAGCTTTTTTACTTAGATTAAAAGCCTCTATCTTATCAAGCATTATCATAACGAGCCCCTATCTTTTTTATCAAATCTGGCTTTTTATTGCACCAGGCCTCCTTGAAAATGAAAAAAAACTATTCATTCCTTTTGTCTCTGCAACAACATTTCTCTTTTTAATAGGAGTATTTTTTTGTTATTTTGTAGTACTCCCCTTTACATTTGACTTCTTCTTTAAACAATACAAAGCAATTGGAGTTAGTCCAACTATTCGAATTACTGAGCACTTAACCCTAATTGCAAAAGCATTACTAGGATTTGGCGCCGTATTTCAAATGCCTATTCTTGCTTTTTTTCTAGGGAGAGTCGGCATTCTTACAGATAAAAAACTTATTGCTTGGTTCAGACATGCTATAGTTGTAATTTTTGTAGTTGGCGCCATTTTAACACCTCCTGATGTTCTAACACAGTTACTTATGGCAGGCCCGCTTATTTGTCTTTATGGTATTAGCATTTTGATTGTTCGGTATACTCAAAAAGTAGATTGAGCCTTATATAGTTATCCCAAAAAAGAATTTCTCTATAATTATATAGACGAAAACCTTCGGCTTCCCTAAGTTCTTGATTGGGATAACTATTTGCCGTCCCTCCGGGGGTATAGTAAGTCCAAAAAGTTTTTTTAGGGAAATGCTTTTTTGGACTTACTATAATCTGAATTTTCGTTGCAAGAGAGTCAAACTGATTCAAAATGGGCTTAGGTTGATATTTTTTTCAAAGTTAGCTTGTTCTGTTATGCAAAAAAAAATTAAAAAATCACTCAGAAACTAAACTTGCCTACATTTCCTAAATATCTGCATATCTCGCCAATCCCAAATACGCTCTGGATGCTTATCGACACTCTTTGGACGTTTATTCCAGTAACTCACACTAATACAACGTGCTCCTTTGTAGTGTACAAAAAGACCAAACAAAGCAAAAAGTGAAAAACTTAAACTAAGAATAGTTTTATATTTAAAATTACTGTCATTGAATAATTTATAAACTGGCAGTAAGAAAAAAATCATATATGGCATAACATCAATAAAAAGCCTAGGACCATAAGAATGACCTGCCCACCAATGTGGAAAAGTTGAAATAGCAACCCAATGAAGAAAAATAATAGCTAATAATGATACATGAAACACATCATAAGACTTCTTCTTATAGTTTAAGTAAATGCCAAAAAAAGATAATATAAAAATTGGACAAAAAATTAATAATCCTCGATTCGGACTAATTAAGTTACCTAAAAGCGCTTCAAAGAAAGTGTTAAAATGTCCAACTCTGCCTGCCGCATAATAAGGAGGAAAGATATGAGAAAAGTTTACAAAGTTTAACAAACAAAACGGCACTGCGACAAACAATGCCCCTAGGATAAATGATATAAATAAATTCTTATGTTTGAAAAAAATGTAAATGCTAAAAACTAAACAGGAAATAGCATTAGTAGGTCGCACTACATAAGAAGATGCCAATAAAAGACCAACAAAGAAAGCATATTTTTTTTTGTTTTTTCTTAGCTTCAATAAACAAAACAAAACTGAAGATAATGCAAAAACTGAAGGTCCATGCTGCCAGAGTGATGTTGTAGCAGTTGAAAAAACAGAAGTTGAGAAAGCAAAAATATTTGTCAAAAGAAATGCAGCAGTTGTTGAAGTAAAATTGATAAGTACTAAAAAAAGCAAAGAACAAGCTAGAGCAACAGAGAAAGATGCAACAATAACTTCTAATTTCGACTTTGCTCGCAAACTATAGAATTTTCCAGGTTTATTTTTTTTGATTAATTTTTTAAGAGAAGGAAAGAAAAAAATAGCTAAATCTGGCACAAAATCAACTATAAAAACAAAAGGAACTGCAAATAAAGAAGAGCCTATAGGAAATAGGTTGTAATAATGTCCTTTAGATTTATAAAGAGCAGCTTTTGATTTTTCAGTAAAGGCATTTTCAAATTCATCAAGATTAGTATTTCCAGTATGAAGAATACTTACTGCAACTGGAATACTCCAAAAGGTATCAATTTGGTTTTTTCTTTTAGATTGAACAAATATAGTAAAAGTAAATAAAAATACTACTAAGGCTAAAAAAATGTGCTTATATTTTTTCAATTAATCTACCAAATATAATTTAAACCTGTAACGCAAAGTAAACTTTTTTCTTTAATCTATTAGGAAAAATATAAAATTTAGTAGAATCATTAAATTTATCATGAATTAAGTTAAAATCATCTTCTTTTATAATGAGCAAATTGCTCTTTTTATTAATCATATTTTTTAATTCCTTAAGACTATTAAGTTTTATCATTTTTTTAACATTTGAAACATTTTTAAGGTTTAAATTAATTTTTTTATTTAGCGCAACTGAACCTAGCATATATATTTTAAAATCTTTTGAGATAAACTCTTTATTCTCTAAGACATCGCTAAGTAAAACATGTAATTTTTCAGGTTTAAAGTTTAGTATTTTACGGCTATTATAAAATAAAGGTTTTGAAAGAAGAAATAGAAATAATGTAGCAAGTAAGAAAGAGGTACATTTGATGTAGAAGTTTTTATCATGGAAAAAATTTACTACAAACTTAATCGGTAATACTGCAAGAATTGCCATAGCAGGAATAACTGGCGCTAAGTACCAATTGAGTCTTGAGTTTAAATACGAATAAACTAAAAAAGGAATCAGCACCCAAATTATTAAATACAGATACTTAGCTTTCTTTGATTTTATATAACTAAAGAAAGAAATCAATAAACCGAAAAATAATAAAATTGGCGGAATAAACTTTTTTCTGTAAAATATATTATCAAAATAATAAAAATAATTTTCGCTATGATGATATCCCTCTTTAAACCTATCAATAAACTGACTATTAAATTGATTTAAGAAAAAGTCATCAAATAATATAAAAATTGAATAAAATAATGAAACTGGCAGTAGAAAGATAATTAAAAAAATAACATTTTTTTTAAAAAATTCTTTATTTAAAAATAAATGTTTATCTTTTAGAAAAATACAAAAGGGAATTATCATAAGTGGAAAAATTCCTGCAAAACTTTTTGCCAAGGTTGCAAGCATTCCGAAAAAACTTGAAATAAAAATTTTACTGTGATTTTTATCTTCTAGAAAATTAATATAAAAATAGAGACAGCCAGTTGTGAAAAAAACTAACAAGCTATCATTCACAGCTTGTCTTGCCACATGGCCAAATAAAAAAACTTCGCTACTTAAAAGAGCTAAAACTGTTAAAAATGAAAAGAAAAAAGATTCAAAATACAAAAAACTTAAATAATATAAAATAATACAAGTTCCAATTCCAGCTAATCCACTTACCAAGCGATAACTTAGAAACTTTGCACCAAAAATTTTTAGAAAAGGCAAAGTAAGATAAAGAGTAAGTGGCGGTTTTTCAATAAAAGGGGAATCAAAATATCTTGGCATCCAAGAATCACCAAAAAAGAAGTTATTGATTACATTTATATAAATAGTTTCATCCGTCGTGATTGGATTAATAGATAAATTATATAAACAAAAAAAAGAACTAATCATTATAACTAAAATTAGATAGAATTTTTGTTTTGAGATATTGATGTTCATTGAATTAACTTATATTATTCGAATTTTTAGAAAAATTTACAGAGAAAGAACAAATTATTAAACCTGTTAAAAAAGAAAAAAGAGGGGCAAGAGCTACTAAATAAACATTTTCTGTAATATTTGCATATACAAAAACAGGCAGACCAATTAATAAACCTAAAGCAACGGATAAAGTAATCGCATAAGGAGAAACAGTTTTTGAAACAATTGAAAAAACAACAGGAAAAATTCCAGTCGAAGCAATAGTTCCTATAATCATCCAAACCCAAAGTAGTTTAAGATTAAAAAGGGCAAATGCTGTTCCAATCACAGCCATTACTAACATTGCAAGTCTAGAAATCTTTAAAAGCTGTTTGTCACTTGCTTCGGTATCAATATAACATTTATAATAATCGATAGAAATTAAAGAGCTAATTCCACAGAAACTTGAATCTATTGTTGAGCAAAGACCTGCAAAGGCCATAAAACAAAAGGCAAAAAGTGCTCCTTTAGGAAGAAGATAAGCTATAACTTCAGGACCAACTAGCTGGGGATCAGAAACGCTTAACAAACCTCTTTGTACTAAATCAGCACCTATAAAGCCAAGAATTGAAAGAACTATAGGAACTATTCCAAAAATCAAACCTCCATAAACAAAAGTTTTTGCTACATCTTTTTTCTTAACTGCAAAAACACGTTGAAAGAACATTTGATCAACAAAAGGTCCTGAAATAAGCGTTAAAGTCATTGGAACACCCATTGTAAAGGCTAACCATGGGTTAAGTACATTAGTAAATTCTCCGGACTGTCCACCAATTCCAGACAGCACTGCACTAAAACCACCAACTTTTGTAAGACACATTGGTATTAAAATACAACTTAGAACAAGTATTAAAAGCATTTGAAGCATGTCAGTTAAGATAGAAGCTCTTAAACCGCTAATAATGGAATAAGTAAGTGCAATCACAGACATCATAACAATAGAAATTTTAATTTCTAATCCACTTACTAAGTGAATTAAAGTCCCACCAGCTAAGGAGTTTATAATTACTGAGAACAGTTGGTATGCAACAAAAAAAGATAACACACTTATATGAGCATATTTATTTCCATTAAATTTTTTATAAATAAATTCTGGAAAGGTATAACCTTTAGGAAATTTATTCCTAATTGTTACTGCAAAAGGAGCAAAAACAAAAAAACAAAGTATGTTTGGGACTGTAAACCAAAAAATCCCAGGAATTCCTTTGGTAAAGCTTTGAAGTGAACAAATAAAAATTGCCGGTGCCCAAATCCAAGATACTGCTATGCTTAAAGAACCACGAAATAGAGAAACATCTCTATTTGCAACTAAAAAGTTCTCACTTGTCTCATTTTTAAGAGAAGTAAAATAGACTAGAAGAATCATTAATAGACCAAAGAGGCCAAGAATGGTAAGGGCTTCGGTTGGGGTTAGCATAAGGATAGTTTACATTCATTGATGATTTTTAGGCAAATTTATTCAGACTTCATATTAGATTCAAGTGAAAGGCCATGATAGTCAAAAGCATATTTTCGATTTATTAGATATATGATTGCCTGAATATAATCATCTATTTTTTACTAATCCTAATTACTAGGTAAACCTTAGTAATTTATTAATATTATTCTCAAAGCAATATCAAGCAATACATTCTTACTTTGGATCAAAAGATAGGTAATTATTACCTTGGATCAAAAGATAAATAAAAGTAGACTTAATTATATGAAACAAATACTAAAAGCATACGTAGTTAGCGTTATTTGTTCAGCGTTCGTTGCGACATTTTGCATGCTTTGTCAATTTGCTATACTTCAGATTGCTATAATCAGCAAAAATTCAACGCCTATGGGAACTAGTGAAATGGCATTAGCCCTGTGTATTTCATTTTTCTCATTTTGTGTATCATTTGGGATACTTTTTTTGCTTTCTCTAGTACCAATGGCTTATTGGGCTAAAACTAGTAAAAGAAGTTTATATGCTCTAGCAGGATTAACTGTTGGAATCTTACAGTATGTATCAGCTTTAAACTATATGAATATATTGGATAAATATAATTTAATTATCTTACTTGTTTTTGCTGCTAGTGGCATAATTGGAGCAGTTAAATTTTGGAAGTACAGCCAGGCACATTTGCTTTGTACACTTTCAAACGGGGAAACTAAATGATTTGTTGGACGAGCAAAACTCTAATAAACCTATGTCTTGCTCGAAAATATAAATCTGAATTTCTGCATCAAGCTATATCTCTTTTTTTTATTAAACCTGAATCTCAATAAGTAAATGGATCAACTAATATTTTTTGCTCTAGAAAAAGGAATTTATTCTCGTGAGTTCGTAGTAGGTTTTGTGTTTATTCTCTTAGGATTTGTTTTTTATTTAATATATTTTTTTAAAAGATATATCTTATCATCAAGTTTTGAAACAATTGAAAGTGTTCTCGATGATTTCAGCTTACTCTTACTTATTGCAAAAATATTAAGCGGTTTTGGTTTTTTTATTATGCTTATATCAAGCCATCATCTTCTTAATAATTGACTAAGATTCAATCAGATTGTTATAAATTAAGGTAATTTACTGATAAAGGTTATGAGAAATTTAAATTACATACTTTTAAATTATTTAATAATAACTTTTTTTTATACAAAAGTTATATTCGCAGAAAGTAATTCAAATATAACTCTAGTAAATGAAGAAGAATCTATTTGTTTAAATAATAATGTCTGGACTATTTGTAACAAAAACAAACAAACAAAAAAAAGAAAAACAATAGGTACTTGCGGAAACGATTATCCTAGAGCAATTGATGTTAGTAAACGAACAGAAGATTTCATACTAAATTTAAGCTTAGAACAATATAACTTAGCAGAACCTGAAAAAATTTTTGATATTTTGTGGAAAGCTAAACTTAAGGACAAAGATACTCAAGTAGTCATTGTTGAACAAATTAAAGTTTTAGAACTTATTGAAAATAATAGAATAAAATTTAAAGTCTCCAAAACAGAGAAAAACAAAATATTACTAGCAAAAACAAGAGGAGAAGTATCTTTAAAGTTAGTTTATCTAAAAACTTTATTAAAATAAATAAACTTGGAAGGTATGAATATTGGAGAAGATACCAGTTAGTCGATTATAGTCATCAATTAGGGGGACGAAGGTCCAACATTTCCTCTCTTAAAGAAGAAATAGGTATTGCGATTACTATAATATAAGTTTGTACTTTAGCTCGAAAGAAATTAAGCTCTGTGTTATTATAGTCAAATGATGTACGGCGCCGCAACAACTCCGAATATGAACCAAACTCGTCTAGAGAACATTTTCTTTGGTATATCTTTACAAACTTTTTCTTCTAGAGCTGACTCATATGAGGGTTTGACTGTAAGAATCACTACAAATAAAGGTGAGACTATAGCTGAAGGATCTGTTACTTTAAACGGAGATGAAATTCAGATAGTTGATCAGAATGGCTGTATTTTAGAGTTAAATCCTGAGAGCAACTTTGTAGTTTTAGAAGCCACAGAAAATACTACTCCTAAACGCGGAGTTAATACATTTTTTGATCCCAACTTCAACTACCCTTCTCAAACTCCATCTAATAAAAAACATGAAGCACTAAACGCTCTTAAATCTGCAATAAGTGCTAGTAGGCTTAGACCATTAAGAGATAGTCAAGCAATAAGAGAAGTTTTTGACTATGATTTTTTTGGACTCAGAATCCAACCTAAATCTTTCGATGAGTCTATTCGTATTGCTGTACCTCGTTATCATATAGAAAAAAAAATAGATGCTGGCGCTTTACTAGATATGGGTGAAGAAATTGGAGTATTTCACCTTCCACCTTCCAATAAACAAAGTGAGGCGCTGAGTATTGGTCTTGCCTTAAGTAGTTTTTTACAAACCTTAAACACTTATGATTTTGAATATGACAGTTCTAGCGATTCAAGAAAATTGAATATAAATTGGGAGACTGCATACTTGGAACCTCAAACCAGCAAAGCTTATATTCAAAGCATTCACCCAACATTACAAGAAACTATGCTTAGAGTGTGTAACGAGTTATCTTGTGAAATAAGCTGTCTTGAACTCTTTGCTGGAAATACAGGTGGCTTTGTTAGGAGCACAATTAACAATTTAGGTGCTCGATGCAAATCTTACATAACTGTTGATTCAAAACCTATGAAAAATGAAACACATATGCCTGAAATTGATGACAGGCATGAACATATAGTGACAAATTTAAGCACTACAAATGTGTTGAAAAATTTAGAGTTTGAACACCCACTAAACATTTGTATTGTATCTGGAGGCTTGCAGCATGGCGTTGTTACTAGAAAAACTGCACTGAGTCTGTTAACAGAAATTTACGAGCAATTAGAGGTAGGAGGATACTTTATTTCTTCTGGACTCACCCCTTCTTGCTTCAATTCTGATGATTTAGTTGATATTGGATTTAGCGTTTTAATGACTTGCAGGACAGGAGTATGTGAGTTCAACCCAAGACTTGGCAACCTATTTATAAAGACAGTCCCAAATTCCTCAGCTTCTGAAGTCTTGCAACTTTACGTTGCAAGAAAATAAACAAAGGCAAGAACTTTAATTTCTTTAACTAACTTTGATTTACCTGAACATGTAATACAAATGATAGTCATTAATTAGCGGGACGAAAGTACAAAAAAAGTGCAAAACTAATAACTAAAATAAAGAGAAAAAGAGTCAAGAGACAGTACAAAATATATTTTCCTTCTCCCAGCAAACGCTTCCACTTTTTATCTTCAAAAGCGCCAGTTAAAATTAAAACACAATCAAAAATCCAACCTATACCAAAAACACCTAAAGTCAATAAATGAAGGAATCCACTAACAACTTTCCCAACATAAAACCTGTGAAGACCATTTAGACCAATTAGTCCAAAACAAAGAAAAATAAAAGCAGCCAATTGGCTTTTAGAAGAAGCTATGTTTTGTAATTGGCTTTCAACTTCGGGTTTTATTGTTTGATTATTCATAACGTAGTTAAAATTTTAAATTACTACTATTAATAAACTCATGCTTTTTATAAATTCGTACTCTCTTTTATATTTTAAGCATATATTAACTATATCTAGCAGGAATTTTTCATTTGTTCAATCAAATAATTATTGTGTAAATATAAAGCACATACACTAATTCTATATTCAAGAAAAACTTTGGAGAGCGAATTTAGAGAATTGAACCTATAAAGAGCTTATTGAAATTAATGATAACATAGATTGAGTACCTTGAGCCGAGATTGGTGTAATATACCCAACGAGATTTGGTTTTACCGCTTTCAAGTGGGAAAACTAAATGATTTGTTGGGCGAGCAAAACAATGGCGAAGCCATTTTTTGCCGAAATAAACACATATACTGCTCAACTACTCTTCATAAATTTCATAACTAAAACTATACTCTTCCCCCGCATCAAAACTACTTGGTAAATGTACATTTACCCAAGCAACTTGCAATTCATCAGTATAATAAGTTTTTCTAAGACCATCTTGTTCAACTAAAAAGTCTCGGCTTGTGGCAAAATCAAAAACTACTTGATGACCCAAATCATCTTTAACAAAAAACTTATCATTGAAATATTCTCCCTCATCACTAGAATCATTGACCCAAATTAAAGAACCATTTCTTTTTCTATTTTGAATTCTTTCACCTGAACATGGCAACCTAGTGCAAGTTGGAATTGGTATAATCTCATCTAATGAAACAAAACTCTCATCCTCAACAGCTGTTAGCTTAACATCAACCTGAACTTTATTATCTAAAAAGTGATATTTTCTTTCATAAGTAATACTCGTATCTTCTAAAGAACCATAAATAGTTAACATGCTATTCTCAATATCAACTTCCATACTTACATCATGATACTCTTCCCATAACCTAACACCATTTTTTTGTGCTAAAAGTCCATGTTTTGCAATTGGAGACCAATTTGTACCTAGTAAAACTGTACCAAAATTTTCAAAAGAAAGCATAGAAAGTCCGCCTCCATTAAAAGGGCTTACATCATATGCTGTTACATTTGGAGTATCCTCAGGAGCTAATCCTTCTGACTCTAAAACTTGAGCATGAAAAATAGCTTTTTTCCCTAAGTAGAAATCTGAAGGTGCAGGATTTCCTGCATATATTCCTGTAAAGTAAGAAGGTTTTTTTATTGCTATGTATTCATCATCAAAATTTCGAATAAAATTTCCTGCTTCTTCTGCAGGAAATCGTAGTTCTGGGGTTGATAATTCTATGTTACTAAACATAAAAGTACTTGAAAGATCCCCAGCAGTAACATTATGTAAGTTACTAGCATGTAAATCAAAATTTCTTGCATACGATCTTAAGCGAGCAAGTGTTGCGGGTAATTCCTCTCTCCAATCTCTATTCCATACGGCAACTTCAGGCAATTCTTGTGTTATATTTTTCGCCCCACCATATTGTTCAAGTACAAAACTTGATGATGTTCGATGACCAAAACTAAGTGCTCCCATTTTTGAACCACTAGGTTCTGGATAAACAGTATGATTGAAAAATTCATAACTTTTTCTGAGGCTTTCACGCATTTCTAGATCTTCACCAATGAGATCATCTTGAGTTAATCCATGATAAGTTGCCATAAACCAGTGAGTCATTCCGTTGTACGTTAAATCAGGTCCTAAGGATTCGACATGATAACCTGCTGGAGTTTGAGCTTTTGTAAATCTATGAGACCAGAGTCTAGTCAATTGTCCATATAAATCATGAATATTTTGGCCTTCTATACCTTCATAGAAATGTTGAAAAGAAACAAGATTGTGAGAAGATTGATTCATAGCACTAACAAGCCTGTCTACATAACTTCTATCAAATTGTAATCTTAAAGCATTAGTCCAAGATTTTTTTAATTTTTGAACATCTAAATTAAACTCATTATTTTCGTAATATAAATTTAAATATGACATTGCTACCCAAAATGAAGGAAATGTTTTGTAATACATAGGAAATGTCATAGCTGTGCTATAAAAACTTTCGTTATAACCAGGCGTTAACCAAGAACCATTTTCCTGCATTGAAAGAAGCTCTACTAAAGCTCCTATTAATCCTCTACTAAAATGACTTCTATATGGAGAAATCCCACCAACGCTTGAAGGCCCGTAAAAGTTACAAGGGTGTGAAGTTACGGAAGAATACATCGCAGCAGCTAAACTTCCTGCCCATGAGGTACTACTCATTCCACCATAAGGAGTATTTTTTTCATAAATTGTCTCACGAAAAACATCCCAATAATCAGATTCAAAACTATACTCTTGTTGACATTTCCCTTCTACACACTCTGAATTGTTAACGCAGTCAATAGATTCAGTACAGCTTTGCTTCCCTCTTTCACTAGAAGTAACTGCACCGAACCAATGGGAGCCTGTATTTGAATTTTGTATTGGAGAGCCTGTCTCACTATCAATTCCTAAGAGCCATCTCCCTGCTGTAAAAGTTCCTGAATAATATCCTAACAAACTTACATCTTTTACTATATCTTCATCATTTTCTGGCGTGTAACATTCAGACGAAGTGCTTGGATAATTTGCCGGAGAAGTTGAGTAAAGAGCTTCTCTACTCCCAATATCAGAGGATAATTTAGAAATGAAATCTGCCATCTCAACCTGAAATTTGTGATTAACTAGTCTATCTTGAAATGGACCTGACTCTATTCTTTCTATTGACGCATGTATTTCACTTGCTGCTTCTCTTGACGAAGTAAGGACTAAAGGAAAACCTTTTGTTCTAAAACGAAAATTGTTATTTGTAAAATCAAATCTCCAAAGATTACCCTCTCTTGTTTCATGTGAATAAACAACTGGCTTATTCACATCTAGATATGAATTCTCAGTCTCATCAAATATAGTTAATCCTAAACTATCATGTTCAATATCTAAATATAAAGGAACTTCCCTATGCACTGGTGCCCATGCCCACATAGTATCAGGCATACCAGTCCACTTATAAAACTTTCCTGATAACATACTAACTCCATACTCAGTCCCTTCACTTACGTTTAGAACAAAATTAGCATTCAAATCAGAAAATATTTGAATTTGATAAACTCCTTTATCTGGCAAACAGAAAACTTCCGGCAAAACTGGATTTTGATTAACTTCGAATAAAGATAAAGGATTAGTAGGATTTTCGTTCTCAATATATTTCCAGTAAACTACTTCCTCATCTGGATTCAATACTCTGACAACTGCTCTTAACGGTCTATTTGTTTGCTCATATGTAAGGTTAAGCGAGGCAGAAGTGAATCCATCTGAAATAACATAAAGGTTAGTTTCTGCATTATAAAAATTACTTCTTGCTTGATGTTTTATTGAGCCAATTGTTTGTGTTAACTGAGATATAGTTGGCTTTTCCAAGTCTAAACAAGAGGAGGGAGGAACACTCGTCCACTCATAGTCAATATTTTCTTGAACATTAGAGTTATCAACACTAGCATTTACAAGAAATTCATAATCTCCATTTTCTGCAAAAGTAACAGACAACCTATGTTCAGTTCTTAAAATATTATTGTTAACTATGGTAGTATTACTTGACTCAGCTAAACCATAAATTACACTACTCATTGCTGGGATATTAGTATTAAAAACAATTTCGGCGCTAGAGTCACTAATTTCAACAAGATTTAAATTAAGTATTTGTAGATTACTTCGAGGAACGCCCTCACTCTGCCAATCTAAGTTGTAAACTAAATTTGTATCAAGATTGTTAGGAGAGGAAACTTTAATGTTAAACTTATAAGCCCCAAATTCAGGTACAAATAATCTAACAGAATGTCTTACTTGTAAAATTTCACTTTCATATACTTTAGATACACTTGAATTCGGTAGTAAGAATTCAATCCTATAATTCGCTGCAATATTTGTGTCCCATTCAAGATTAATAAAATATTGACTTTCAATAGAATGCCTCAAGTTACTAACTACAATATCTTCCTCTGGACTACTTGGAGGTCCTACTCGCTCATTTAAACGATCATTACATTCCTGAATTGCATTTTTTAATTTCCTTATTTGACTACTTTTACTAACTAATTTTTGCAATTGTTTTTTATTTGCTTTCCTTTGTTTTTTTAAGAATCTTAAGTTTTTTCTCTGTTTTTTTAATTTTTTTAAAATCTTCTTTGGGTTTATTATTTTTGAATTAACTGTAATATCGTTTTTGAGTATGACTTTTGATATATCAAAAGATTGATTTTCTGTATTTACATTAGAACATTGATAAGTAATCTCTTTTCCAGCGGCACTAAGGTATGATGGACAGATAAATAAAAAAATTAATAGTACAAAAAATGTTCTTATGAAATAAAAATTTTTACTAAAACCTAGACAAAATTTACTACACAAACTACTTTTACTCATACTTAGACTATCGTCATCTAAGAAAAATACTTAAGGCTTAAATCGTAATTTATGCGTTTTTAAATTGATTTTATTTGAGTAAAATTTAATTTGGCAAAAAAAAGGAATAAATTCAATATCTTCTAGAAATTCAGATTTTTATCTTTATTTGCCTAATTTGCCTATTATCTTTGATATAAAGAGTACGATTGAAAAATCAGGGACTAAACACAGTAAAAAGTTCATGGAATAAACACAAATATATATAGAGTCCAAAAAATAATTTCCGAAAAAGAGCTTTTTGGACTTTCTATACCCCCCGGCTTATCCTCCAAAGCGTTAGCGACAGGAGAAGGTTTTCAAGAAAGAATTATTCGGAAATTACTTTTTGGGATAACTATAGTAAGGCAAAAAAACAATAACAAAAAATACTTTCTATATTAACTACAAAAAAGTTATAAATACTTATAACTAGCTTAATAAATTTAATCTAACTAACTCTTTAAGCACAATATCATAAACTTCTTCTACGCTATTATTAACTACATCTATATTAAGATTAGCTTTTTCTCTAGCAGGCAGTACATATTTTTTATGCATAGGAATTAGAACTTCTTTATTATAGTCATCCTCATTATTATAAGTAATTTTATCTCGCCTCTTAATACTTTCAAGAATTGGTAAATCTAGAAAAATAGACAAATCGCATAACTTCACTACTCTAGGATCGTAAAAGCCATATAACCTTCAACGATAATAATTTTTTTAGGTTTTAGAACATGAGTAATGCGTCCCTTTTCTTCATATGTTGGATTTAAAACTCTACTTTTAGTCATTACTTTTACTGAATTACCATTTATGAGGTTTGTTAAATCTGCAAATAAACTATCAAAATCAACAGCATCAGGATGATCCCAGTTTCTCATTCCTTTTAAAAAAGGAACTGCAGCTTCTTCTCTTTGATAATCATCAAAATGGACAACTTCAATTTGCTCAGAAAAGTTCTCTCTTAAAGAATAAGAGAGAGTTGATTTTCCACAACCTGATCCGCCTGTTATTCCAATTACAAAATTACTCTTCAGCTAACTTCTCCTCCATTTCATCATTAATTTTTTCAAGAATTTTACCTGCATTTTCTCCAAATCTATCTATCTCCCCTTTGTTTTTTTCAAGAATATCTGTAAATTCTTTCCCAAAACCTTTAGAAAAATTATCAAGTTTGCTTACTTGCCTATAGGCTAACATTGAGCCAAAAGTTGATATACCAATTAAAACACCAACAACAACAGCTGTAATTTTAGATCCATTTGCTTTTGATTTTAGTGCATTTACTAAAGCGTTATAGAGTAAATAACAACAGTACAAAGAAAATGCTAATGAAGCCAAAGCAGTTAAGTAATAAGTAAGTATATTAAATATACCTAAAGCAGCACTTATAGGAGCAAGCGAAAAGTAAGTTGCAGAAACTCGAGCATTAGATTCAAAATCTGTACTTCCTCCAGTAATCGCACTTAGAACTAACATAAAAACTGCACCAACAAATAAACCAATAAGAGAAAAAATTGGGCTTAAAATTATTGATACAAATCCCATTCCTCCCGAAAATATCATTCCAGCTCCATTTGGCATTTTTGAAAAAGTTAGCATACCAATAATTAATCCAACTACTCCTGCAGCTAATCCATATAAAAGGACATTTACAATAGGCTCTCCCATTCCACCAGAAAGCTTAAGATTTGAATAAAAATTTACAGGATCTTTTAACAATTTTATTGGATTTTGTATGAATTTATCAAATTCAAATGAGGAAGTTGTATTTTCAGGACTAGAATTTAATTCACTATTATTATTCATAAGTAAGCTCCAATTTTTAAAGAAAATGTTAAACTACTTGTAACATATAGCTGTAGAAACTAGCACTAAAAATTTTAATTTATCAATAAATATATGATATAATGTGCCTATGTTTGATATTCGTAATACTGCCACAACTACTAACTTGAGTAACGCTATACCAGAACGGGCAAGAGTACATTTTCTTGAAACCGTAGAAAATTCAGAAAATTTATCTCAAGATTTTAGAGATATGAGAGAAAACGGATTACTAAGTAAAATTTCAACTCACCTTTCTAACATGTGGCATAAAGAACTAGGTCAACAAGATCCAAAATGGCATCCTGAAGGCGATACATTTGAGCATGTATGTTTAGTACTTAGACATCTGCCAAAAGATGCTAGCTTTGCTTTAAGACTTGCTGCAATTTTTCATGATATTGGTAAACCTTTTACCTCTTTTGATTTTCCTGATGGTGGTAGATCTAATAAAGGACATGCTGCTTTAGGATATCATTTATTTAAAAGAGAAATCGGTCCTGCCTTAAACTTAAGCGAAGAACTAATTAATGAAATTTCTGAACTTATTAAATGGCATATGTTCTTACATGACATCAATAATCCAAATATTGTTAGCTCTAGTTTAAAAAACTACTTTTCAACTCATCCATCCTTAGATGATATGGTTAAGCTACAATATGCAGATGCAATGGGAACTGGCCAATTATCGGAAGAAAGATTAAAACGAGTTAGAAGTATTGAAATTCAAAATTTAAAAAACAAGTCAGATCTATAGTAATGATAGAAAAAAATTAAGATTTTTTAATAAAAACTTCACTCATTTCCATCTGAAATTCCATCACCATCTGTGTCATATAAATTAGGGTCTGTTTTAGATTGCTTAATCTCATATAAATCGCTAAGTCCATCTCCATCGGTATCAGGCCTCTTCTCCTTCATTAGATCGTACAAGGTGTTCTTTATAAAATTTTCTGCCTGGTCGGCCATAATCGTATAACCTTTAGCTGAAGGATGAATTGCATCTGGTAAATGTTTATTACTTAATTCAAAATCTAAAATTGGATATTTTCTAGAAGATATAGTTCTAATTTTATTATTTAAAATTTGTTGAAAACTTTGATGTTGATTTACTAAAATTGGAAGAACAGTAGTAACTGCAACAAAACACCCGAACCTTTTCTTTAGAAATTTTGCAATTCTTCTTACATCTCTATGAGCTAAACTAGGATTTCCATGACTCTTAATTGATTCATTAATACCCAGTGGACCAACTATACAAATATCAGGTTTTTTATTTTTTATCTGCCCACTTTTTAACTTTCTTAAATACTGATTTGCAGTTATGCCCCATATACCCTGATTATCAGAAACAACTCCAGCAAATCTTTTCTTTAACCTTCTTGGCCATGCTCCTCTACCAGACCTATCAGTAAAATCATCAACATTACTATCACCAACATGTAGAATTTTAACTTTTCCACATTGTTTTGCTTTTACATTATAATCAACAATAATAGCATCATCATCTACTTCTTTTGATACATCTATATCTGGACAAGCAAGAAGTTGCTTTGAAAAAAGAAATAAAATTATAAAAATTAAAATTCTGGAGGAAAAAGCGCCAATATTCATAATAAGCCTATTATAAATCTTATATATAACTAATCAATAGTTTTTGTTTATTTTCTTTGGCAAAAAATAGATAAAACGTTAAATTAACTTAATTTTTTTTCAACTTAGGCTCTAACTTCTCCCTCAGCCTGCAACTGTTTCATTCTAGCAAATAAACCTCCACTTTCGAGCAGTTCTTTATGAGTTCCTATTTCCATTACCTTTCCATCTTCAAGAACTATAACTAAATCAGCTTTTTCAATTGTTGATAAACGATGAGCGATAATAATCATAGTATGTTCTTTTGTTAGTTTTTCTAAAGCAGATTGAATTTCTCTTTCAGACTCAGTATCTAAGGAGGAAGTAGCTTCATCAAAAACTAATATAGCAGGATTCATAATTAAAGCTCTAGCAATTCCTAACCTTTGTCGCTGCCCGCCAGAAAGCTTAATTCCCCTCTCTCCGATTCTAGTTTTATAACCATCTGGGAGCTCAATAATAAACTCATGTGCATGCGCGGCTTTAGCAGCTTTTTCAATCAAAGATTGATCTGAATCAGTTCCATAAGCAATATTTGCACTTACACTTGTATCAAAAACTTCTATATCTTGAGAAACTACTGCAATTTTTCTTCTATAGTCTTCTAGCTTATAATTTTTAATATCAACTCCATCGGCTAATATAACACCTTCTGTAAGATCGTAATGACGTCCTAGCAATTTAATTAGTGTTGTCTTCCCAGAACCAGATCGACCAATTAAGGCAATCATTTTTTTAGAAGGTATAGTTAAATCAATATTTTTAATAATAGGCCTTTCTGATTCATATCCAAAACTGGCATTTTGAATCTTTATTTCTCCAGATAAAGACTGACAAGGTTTTGCATTTTTGTTTTCTACAATATCAGGAACCTGTTTAAACAAATCTGCAAACTGACTAATTGATTCAACAGAATCTCCTAACAAGCTATATAATCTTCCAAGCCTATAAAGAGAAGACACTACTTTTTCAGATAAAGTTGCAAATAATACTAAAGTTCCAGCAGTCATCTCACCTGAATAAACAAGGTAAACTGCATAAAAAAGGACTATAAATCTAGCAAACCCAAGCACTAAATCTCTTATAATGATATCTTTATTTTCAATTGATATTCTAATTTTTGCTAATCTTAAATATTCATCAAGTAGATTGTTATATTTTCTGCTTTCTTTCGCTTCTTGTACGTAATCTTTAACAGTTCGAACATTAATTAAACTTTGATTCATTTCCCAAGAAGCTTTTCTAAAAACTCCATGATATTTCTGTCTATAAGGTTGAACTTTTTTACCTGTTTTTACGACTAAATAAATTACAATTGGCATAAAAAAAACAAAAACTAAACCACACCAAATATGTAGAAATAAAAGAATACAAGAAGTGAGTAAAATTTGAAAAATTGCCCCTAAAAATTGATCTTGAACAAACCAAGTCAGCTCAGCTAATCTCCCAGAACCTTTATTCATTAACTGAAGAACATCTCCAGATGGATTAGATTCATGATACCTTAATCCAAGAGAAAGAAGCTTATCTTGAGCTTTTCTTAAAATTCCTGTTTCAAGGCCAAAAGTACTCATTGCTGTAAAGAGAATAAATCTGTCTTCAATTAATACAGCTACAAAACTTGCAACAAAAACACCAAAAATTGTTAGGAATATTATGCTAAGAACAGGATCAGTAACTAATAACAAATCTATTGCAACTTTCATCAAATATGGAGGAATAAGTTTTAATATTTCAAGAACTAGAGTAAAACATGCTGCCTTTAGTATGACAGATTTTAATTCTGGAAGAATTCGAAAAAGATTTTTAATGAGCACTTTTATAATTTACAGTAAAAATAGTTTGCTTTCAAACCTGAATTCGGGATAAAAAGCTAGAAACTATTATAAAATTGCAGGCCCCTTTTTACGTCTAAGAGCTATAATCGTCTTCATATCAAACTTTAAGCTTTTCCAATTGTTCTTAAAATTTTCTAAAACTCTTCAAAAGTAACATTCATAAGCATTCAGGTTATAAATTAAATGATTCAAGTTAAATCACAAAGCTCTAGATATAAAACATAACTTTTGTAGTGTCACGTATGGAATTAAATAGTTTTTGACGTAAACTATTGAAATTACATTTAATTTTATTTTAAAAATACTGGATCAAATATTGAAGAAATACTGATTTAGTTATGGGTCAATGGATCTAAACTAACTTTATTTAAAGATGTGTTAAATTATGAATACTAAAATTGCTTTAATATGTGTATGCCTGATCTTCTCTTTTAATTGCTTATATGCACAAGGAGGTGGAACAGAAGGCCCCGGGGGTACAAATTGCTTACATGGCTCAGTCGATCCAAATGGTGATTGTTGCTTAGACAGTGAAAAAGACTGTGAAGGAATTTGTAATGGAAATGCTACTGCAGATTGTGCTGGAACATGCGGTGGCGATGCAATTGAAGATTGCAGAGGCATTTGTGGTGGAAATACTCAGTATGATTGCAGAGGTATTTGTAACGGCGACGCTATAGAAGATTGTAATGGAATTTGTGAAGGAACTTCAAAACTAGATTGCTCTGGAATATGTGGAGGTAGCGATCTTCCAGATTGTGCAGGAACCTGTGGTGGAAGTGCAACTCTCGATTGTGCTGGAGTTTGTAATGGTAGCACCCAACCCGATTGCCTTGGAGTTTGTAATGGGGGTGCGCAGTTAGATTGTGCTGGAGTATGTAACGGAGCTGCAGAGTTAGATTGCAATGGAGCTTGTGGTGGAAATGCCGAAATTGATGTTTGTGGAACTTGTGAAGGAGATGGCTCAAGCTGTGGATCTAGATGTGAAATTTATTCCATTTTTATTACAGAAATTTTTGGTGGAAATTCTGAAAACCAAACCTTATCAAGCGAACATGTTTTTCAAGGAACTGACAATGTACCAGCGTGCTTTCAAAACGCAATAAATAATTTTATTGATGATTGTTATTCGGACCCAGAAGTTGAATCAGGTGATCAAGATGATTGCGTCTACCACAAAGTTGCACAAGAATTTAATATGCCTGGTGTATATAGAGGGGTAGGTCAAACTTTTTATTTAGATGAGAACTGCAATACAGTTAAACCAGATGGATCTCAAGTCCCCTGTGACATAGGTACTCTACGCTATATGCAATCCCCAATTTCTTTAATTTGGGATACAAATTTTAACTTTGAGACAGATCTTGAAGCAAAAATAGTAAATTTCCCTCTTGCTCCAGGTAGTAAAGAATATTTTGTATGGAAAGCATCTGGCAAGGCTCCACTTTTAGTTTTTGATCCAGAAAAAACTGGTGACATAAAACATGCAACTCAATTGTTTGGTAATCATACATTTGGTGGGAAAGCGGTAGCCTCTATTAGCTCCAATCAATATACACAAACTGAATGGAGAGATGGATTTGAAGCTCTTGAAACATTAGATAAAGATAAGTCAGGAAAAATTGAAGGTAAAGAACTTAAACCTTTATCTTTATGGTTTGATTACAATCAAGATGGAATATCTCAAAAAGGAGAAGTTAAAGATCTGAAAGAACTTGGAATTAACTGGATTAATACGCAATCAAATAGAATTAACTCTTCCAGTGGTAGTGTTATATCAGAATTGGGATTTTCAAGAACAGTTAATGGTAATGAAATAATTTCAAAAGCTATTGATTGGTATGGAGAAGGTGCTAGTTCAAAAGCTGAACTTATTAATCATTTTACAGATTTAGCTTACAGAAAAAATAAATTAAATAATTCTAATATCATAGAAAAAAAAGAAGCTAAAAAAATAGCTTCAATAAAACATGTACTAAATGGCCTATGGAAATGGAATACAAATCAAAAATCAATTCCTGGAGGTTATCTCGGCTTAAAATTTATAAATGATAAAGAGTTTGTAGGTCATTCTTACTTCTCATCTTCACTAACTAGGCCCGTAAAAGAAATAAGTTCAATTGGAGGTGTAAGTAAAATTTCAGGAAAAATCATTTCTGAAAACGCCAAAGAAATTAAACTAAAGTTAACTATTAACGGAACTGAAAATGAAAGTCCTGTTTTGAGTTACTTAGTGTATGATAAAGAGTCAAAAAAGATAATAGGTAACACTAAAACAAAAGTAACTTTAGAAAATAACTCAATGTCAGTTGATTACTCGTGGAAGGCAAGTAAAGTTAAGTAATTTGTAGTTTTTTTTCAAGCTCTTCAATTTCACTTAATGCAGACTCTAAGTCTTCATAAAGCTTATCTATCTTGGCTTCATCTACTCGTATCTGACGAGAAAGTTTGGCCATTTCATCGTTGTAACCAGTCTTTGTTCCCTCAATCAAGGTGGCTTTTTGATCAGCTAATGTAGTTTCTAACTCACTAATTTCTTTCTCTAGAGGAATTACTGCTTCAGATCGCATTTGTGTTATTTTAGCTTTTTTTTGTCTAATTTCTTTTTTAGAAAGTTTGATAGTCTTCTTTTCTTTTTTTTCTTCTAACTCATCTTCTGTTTCCCAACCAACTTTTTTCAAAAACTCAGCATAAGTACCATCAAAAAGAGTTGTTTTACCTCTATCAAAGACAATTAACTTGTTAGCAATTTCGTGTAAAAGAGTTTCATCATGTGTTACAAATATAATACCACCTTCAAAATTTTTTAAGGCTGTTCTAAAAGCCTTATTAGATTGGATATCTAAATGATTTGTAGGCTCATCAAGAATTAGTAAATTCGAAGGTTTTGCTATAACTTTACCAAGAAGAACTCTACTTTTTTCACCTCCAGAAAGAACAGCTATTTGTTTAAGCGCTAAATCTCCTTCAAACATCATTATTCCACAAATAGTTCTTGCAGCAGTTCTATTGTGCTCTGGATGTACTGCAAGAATTTCTTGTTCTATAGTTTTATCAGCATCTAATCTATCTATATTGGTTTGACCGTAGTAGTTAAATTTAACATGTTGGTTCATTTCAATACTACCTGCATTTAGTTTTAACTCTCCAACTAAAAGTTTTAACAAAGTAGTTTTCCCTTTCCCATTTTTACCAATAATTCCTATTTTTTCATTTTTACCAACAGTAAAACCTAAGTTTTCAATAAGTTTAGTTTCAGAATTTGGATAACTAAACTCACCAGATTTAATGTTAAGAATCTCTTTTGCTGAAAAAGGTGCAGAATTGAACTTAAAATTAAGCGTTTTAATCTCTCTTAACTCTTCAATAGTTCCTTCTCTTTCTAAGGATTTAATTCTTGATTGAACTTGCTTAGCTTTCGAAGCTTTAGCCTTAAAACGCCTTATAAACTGCTCTGTTTCTTCCCTCTTTTTTAACTGATTTAGTCTTGTTTTTTCTTGAATTTCTTCAGATTCACTAATGAGAGTATATAGTTTTTTTGTGCTACCTTCGATTTTCTTGATACCTCCTCGATGAATTCCAACTGTATGTGTCGTAACTTGATCCATAAAAGAACTATCATGAGTAATCAGAACTAACTCTCCTTGCCAAAATCTTAAAAATTTTATTAACCAACGAAGAGAAATAATATCTAAATAGTTTGTAGGCTCATCTAAAAGTAGTAAATCAGCATTAGATATCAAGATTTTAACTAAATTCAATCTTACTTGAAAACCTCCAGAAAGAAGCATTGGATCTTTACTAAAATCTTCATTAGAAAAACCTAAACCATTTAGAACAGATTCAGCTAAATAGGTTTCCTTATAACCATCAAGCTTAAGAGGCAATGCAGATTCAGCTTCTTCAAGAATAGTTTTCGAAGAAAAGTCAATTTTTTGGGAAAGATAACCAATTTTGTAATCTTTGGGAAAACTAATATCACCTGAATCATACTCTTCTATTCCAAGTAAAATCTTTAGGAGAGTTGATTTACCATGTCCATTTCTACCAACTAAACCTACTCTTTCTCCAGAATTAATATTAAAAGTAATTTCATCAAAAAGAACTTGAGTTCCGTACGCTTTACTTAATTTTGAGATTTGAATCATATATTACTTTTTAATTATTGAGAGGGAAAATACTAACAAATTTAATTGTAAATTACTAGATAGTGATACTTAGCAAAAAGCGTATCGCATTGTTAAAACTACAATGCACACTATCTAAATCGTATTAATTTTGATAAAGTAATGGAATTAAGACAAAAGAAAAGTCTATCAATAAGCTAATTTTGTATAATCTTGGAAGCTACCTTAGACTAGTTTGAATTTAGCTGACTTGGAAGATATAGTGTTCGCTAAATTAGCTTTTAATAAAGTAATACAATGCGACTTAAACTTTTTTTCTTATTTTTCACACTACTTAATACAAACTTAGGCTTTGCTGATCCAAGTATAAAAATAGGAGTATCACTGCCGCTTACTGGAGGCGCTGCAAGTAATGGAGAAACAATAAAAAATAGTATTCTTATGGCAAGTAAAGATAACGATCAAGAAAAAAGGGTTAAATTTATTTTTGAAGACGATCGATTAGAACCAGCTAAGACAGTTTCAAATGTAAGTAAATTTCTTAAAATTGATAAAGTTGATGGATTGATAATTTTTGGATCCCCTACTTCACTTGCCGTAAACTCAATTGCAGAAAAAGCAAAAATCCCAATGATTGGATTATCAATTGTAGAAAAGGTTGTAAAAGACAAAAAATATGTAGTTAAACATTGGGTTACTACAAAGGTCGAAGCAATGGCTTTAAACAAAGAATTTGAACTAAAAAATTACAATTCTATTGCTATAGTCACACTTGAAAATGATGCAATGCTAGCTTTACGTAAAGATTTTGTTAATAAATTCTCTAAAAATATAGTTCTAGACGAACAAATTCAACCTAAGGAAATTGATTTTAAAGCTATAATTACAAAAATTAAAAGACTAAATCCCGATGCAGTATATAATTTACTATGGTCACCACAAGTAGCTCTTTTTTCAAAGCAATTAAGAAATTTTAATTATAAAGGAGAAATTTTTGGTGCTCATAACTTAGAAAATATTTTTGAAATTAAAGCTGCAAATGGTGCATTAGAAAATGTTTGGTTTGTCTCAGGAGATGACTGTCATAGCTATAATTACTACACTGCATATAGAAAAATATTTAATCAAGAACCTGTAACAGGAGGAATCAATGGATATGATGCTGCCAAACTTTTTATTACTGGAGCAATGTCGGGTGATATCAATAAACACCTACATACTGTAAAAGATTTTGATGGCGCTTATGGGAGATATAGTGCTACAGGTAGTAATGATTTTGATATTAAAGCAGCTATAAAGTTAATTAAAGATGGTAAGATAGTGTGTAAATAGATTTTTGGCTTAAACTTAAATATTTTGATAAAATGTAAAAAGATTTATAACTTAAAAAATTGTAACATTTAATTATGACTCGAACACACTATGCAACAAAGAACACCAGGAATATCACCGACATACTATAAAACCATAGGTTTTGGACTAGATACTGAACAAGGTCAAGCATATGCTGCTGCTAAAAAAATGATAGACAAATATTGTGGCAAAGTTAAAAATGCACTTGACTATGGATGTGGTCCTGGTAGATCCTCTCGTTTCTTAAAAGCTTCTGCAGATTCAGTTTTAGGGGTAGATGTACACCCTGAAGCAATAGTTGAGGCTAAAAAATTACCTCAAGAAAATATTTCATATCAATTAATACAAAATGGAAAGTTAAAATTTCCAGTTCGCTTCGATCTAACTTTTTCAGGCTTAGTTTTATTAGAAGTTTCAAATAAAAAGGAAATATCTCAAATTCTAGAAAACTTACATAAGGCAACTACTCCTGATGGAACTATCATTATTCTTACTTGTACAAAAGCTGGTTATATAAATGATGGAGACAAATGGAAATGTTTGTTAACTGAAGAAGAGAAAGAATCTCTTAAAGATGGGGATTCTGTTCCAACTGGGATGACAGATAGTGATGAAGAATTTATTGATTACTATTGGAGCAACTCTTTTTATAAAAATGCTTTTAGAGAGAATGATTTGCAACTAATAGAAACCCTATACGCCTCACCATTAGAAAAAAACAAAAAATCTAGATACGTAATTTACGTATGTAAAAAATCAAAGTTAGAAACATAGAGTTAAGCATCGAGAAAGCAAATAAACTCTGCAATTTTTGCATTACTAAACATTCTGCCCAGCTATCCAACCTGTACTCCAAGCAGATTGAAAATTATAGCCGCCAGTAATGCCATCGATATCTAGAATTTCCCCAGCAAAAAATAACTTTGAACAAATTTTACTTTCCATAGTTTTAAGATCTACTTCCTTTAAAGGAACTCCACCTGCAGTAACAAATTCTTCTTTAAATTTTCCTTTTCCAGTAATTTTAAACTTAGCAGCAGAAAGCTCTTCTACTAGTGATTCAATATTTCTTTTTGAAAACTCAGCCCATGTACTTTCCATGTTTTTTGCAATACCCTGTACTAATCGCCCCCAATATCTTTTGGGAATCCCAAGAAATGAATCCTTACTAACAACTTTTCGAGGTAGAGCATTTTTTCTCTCATTAAGTTGTTCTCTAAGCAAATCAAATTTAAATTCAGGGATAAAATTTACATTCAATTCCGTACAATAATTTAAATCAAACAAATCTCTTGCTGCATACGCAGAAAGTTTAATAACACTAGGTGCACTTAATCCCCAATGAGTGATAAGAAGAGGACCAACTTGCTCATACTTTTTATTTTTTGCAACATTAAGTGTAAGCTTCACTTTGCTAAAGCTTATACCAGCTAAAGACTCTAAACGTTTATCATTAATTTCGAAAGTAAATAAGGAAGGCATCGGGGGAATGATATTATGATTTAAAGATTGGAAAATTTTGTACCCTTCTCTATTTCCACCTGTTGTAAGAATAACAACATTTGAAACTATCTTTTCATTATTTAAAAAACTAATTTGAAAATTATTTTTACTATCCTTTTTAATTCCAATTGCTTTATGATTATACTTAATTTTTATATTAGAATTTTTAATTTTACTTAGGAGACTATCAACAACAGTTTGAGACTTATTTGTTATTGGAAACATTCTTCCATCTGCTTCAGTTTTAAGTTTAACACCATTTTTTTCAAACCAATCAATTGTTTCATCAACTGAAAATCTTGAAAATACACTTTTCAGCTCTTTTTTTCCTCTAGGATAATTTTCAACTAAAGCATTCATTTCTCTAGTGCTTGTAGTTACATTACAACGTCCTCCACCTGAGATTAAAACCTTAGATAAAGCTTTTTTCGAAGCTTCGTATATAATAATTTCTGCATTTGGATTTTTTTCACGCGCACTGATTGCTGCAAAACAACCTGCAGCGCCTGCTCCTATTATAGATATTTTTTTTGTGCTCACTTTAGGGATTATAGGGTTTATTGAAGATAAAATCTATTCAGATAAGTTGCTCATAAAATTTGTTAGGAGTTTTGCAACTTGCTCTTTCTCAGCTAAATACAAGTAATCTATTGAATATATGAGTTTATAAAACTTATATTACTAGCATTCATTAAATTAGCAAAACGTGAGATATCATCAGGTCCACTAACTCCGCACGTATTACTAGTTCCATTTGACGTGACTCCAGCTAAAAACCATTCTGTTCCTCTTTTAACAAAAAGAGGTCCTCCTGAATCACCGAAACAAGTGTTACTAGAACTTCCATCATATACAGCACTAATACTGTTAATGTTGTACGATGATACTTCCATAATACCTGCTTTTAAAGTTCCAGAATCTCCATCTTCATCTAAACCGTAACCCGCTATTACAAATTGTTCTCCTTGTTCCAGCAAATCATTTTGAAGCAATTTAGCTTTTTTAGTTGGCAAGCTACTTTGAGTTGTAATAACTGCTACATCATTAAATTCCATCCCAAGCCCATATCGAAAGGCAGGATGAGCATAAATGTTCTGAGAGAAAAATACTCCATTCCCCGTTATAATTGCAAAGCCAGAAACTGAAGAAGTAATGCAATGCGCTGCACTTATAATTGTCTTATTTGAAACAACAGTTCCTGAACAAGAATGGAGCGGTTCTCCTGCGCTATTGTAAGCAATAAGAAAAACAACTGGAGAATCGCCAACAGTGCAAGCTTCTCCTTGGATGATTCTACTAAAAATTTCTCCAGAATTAGATCTGTATGTTGCATAATCTCCTGCAACTGCACACGGTTCAATCACTTCCTCTCTTGGAGGAGTATCATTTCCTCCTCCAGAACCTCCTGTTGAACTACCTCCAGGATTTAGATCACCTTGAGTACTACTTGTTAAATGACCATTTCTACAATCAAGAATTTCTCTTCTGAGTTTCTTAGTATTAGCTATTTTTCTATTAATTTTTATTACACTTTTAGCTTTTTTCTTTTCTCTCTTTAGAAGTTTGAATTTTTTAATTCTTTTCTTTAACTTTTTTAAAATCTTTGGAAATGAAACAAAAGAAACTCTTTCACCTTTAATTTTAACAAGATTAATTACTGAATTATTCTCAATACAAACATAATTTTTATTACTTTCAAAAGCCACACTATCAGCAGTTTGTGCTAGAACATCAGTAAAAATTGCATTTAAATTAAGTAGTGCTAATATTAGAAAAACTGTGTATTTATTCATTGGAAAACCCTAATAACTTTTTTAAAGTGAATTCTACGTACTTATCCGCACTATTACTGTCTTTGATTCAGGTTAAAATGCTAAAATTAGGCGTTTAATCTAGATTAAACTGCTTTATATTGCTCTATAGCTTTGATTCTTACTTCAAAATTTAGATGCATTGAAAATAAAGTACAAAAACATTTATAACAATGAAATAAATCATATCACTATTTTATTAAAATGCCCCATTTTACGACCCTCTCTTACTTCTTCTTTCCCATAAAGATGCAAACTAATCATAGGATCTTTTAAAAGTTGATTAACGTCATGTAACTCATTTCCTATAAGATTACTCATTTGAACATCTGAGTGTCGCAAGCCATCACCTAAAGATAGACCTGCTACAGCTCTAATGTGTTGCTCAAATTGATCTATAGAACAAGCGTTTTGAGTCCAATGTCCAGAATTATGTACCCTCGGAGCAATTTCATTAATAAGTAAATTATCTTTAGTTACAAAAAACTCTACTCCCATTACTCCAACATATTCTAACTCAATTAAGATTTTTTCTACCATCTTGTAAGCTTCATCAATTTGAACTTCTGATAAATTAGAAGGAACAGAAGTAGTTCTAAGAATGCCTTCTTTATGAATATTTTCTCCTGGGTCAAAAAATGAAATTTTTCCATCTATTGACCTTGCAGCAATAACAGAAACCTCAAAGATAAAAGGTACGAATCCTTCAAGTATACATTCTTGTTGATTCATTTTTTGCCAGACATCAGCCAATGAGTTATTTTCAGAATCTATCTTCACTTGCCCTTTCCCATCATAACCAAAACGACGAGTTTTTAAGATTGATGGAGTTCCTATATTTTTTATTGCCTTTTCTAAGTCACTTTGATTCTCAACGTTTTCATAAGGAGCCGTGTTTAAATCAAGTGTGTTTAAAAAGTTTTTTTCAACTAAACGATCTTGACTAACCGATAAAGCTTTTTTGGGTGGAAAAATCTGAGATTTTTTTTCAAGAACAGCGAGCGCTTCAGTTGGAATATTTTCAAACTCGAAAGTTATCACATCTACTGATGAAGAAAAAGCATTTAATGCTTCAGAGTTGTCAAATGAAGCTATTGTAGAAGTATTGGAAACTTGTGATGCCACAGCATTTGAATTGGGATCGAAGATGTGTGTTTTAAAACCAAGTCGCGAGGCAGCGACTGCAAGCATTCTCCCTAATTGACCACCACCAAGTATACCAATTGTTTGCCCTGGCTTTAGGGTTTTACTCATCTCTTGGTTCTTCCGCTACAGAATTGCTCAACTCAGCTCTCCAGTTATCTAGTTTTTGAGCAATAGTACTATTTGAAATCGCTAAAATAGAAGCAGCCATTAATCCAGCATTGTAGGCCCCAGGATCACCTATTGCAAGCGTTGCTACAGGAAAACCTCTTGGCATTTGAACAATTGAATACAGGCTATCTAATCCATCTAAATACTTACTTTTGACTGGAACCCCCAAGACTGGGATACGAGTTTTAGAAGCCATCATACCAGGCAAATGTGCAGCACCACCTGCACCAGCTATAATAACTTTTAGGCCTCGATCTATAGCAGATTTACCATAATCCCATAAACGATCAGGCGTTCTATGAGCCGATACAATTTTAGTTTCATAGGTTATTCCTAATTCATCTAAAACTTTAGTCGCATTTTTCATAGTACTCCAGTCAGATTGACTGCCCATTACTATGCCAACATCTATATTATCCATCTTTTTATTCCCGTACTCATAATAACTAATTAAAGTTATAATTGCAATTTAGTTCAACACTATATGCTATCGTAAAATCACCCAAAAAGACTCTTATTACTTGTAAAAGATCTAGTGTTTAGCTATCTTACGCTCTTCTATGAAATCGTTTAAACTTCTTCCTATTTCTCTCTTTTTTCTTGTTTTTGCAAGTTCATATATATATCTAAACCAAAATTTTCTTACAAAAAAAACTTACGAAATACTTGTAAAAGAATTAGAAGATAAACAGTATCCTAATAATCCTGATATTGAAAATCGTTCTTCTGACTGGAAAAATTACAAACATCAGAAAGCAATCATTGAAAGGCATGGAAAAGATGACTTTTCTATCATTTTTCTTGCTTCAAATTCTAGTAGCGACACTATAAAATTGAGTCATATAAATCTGTTAGAAATGATTCCGACACTTCCTAACTATATTAATAATACATATCTTAAAACAATTGGAATCATTAATGCTGAATGGAATAGACAAGAAGTTTTATTTAGAAAAGGGAAATTCTTAATATCAAATGAACATGAAGAAGGTTCTAAAACGACAAGAGTTGATCTTGCTAGAAACTGCTTGAATAGTTTTTTGTGGGAGTTAATTACTTTTACAGAAGAAAATGGGATTGAAAAACCTAATTATCATGGATGGTTTAATTTTCCTAAAAAACTTTATATTGAATTATTCAACGAAGTTAATAAAGGGAAGTTAACATTTAAAGAATATGAAAATTTTTTACTTGACTATAAAGATCCTCCGAAGCAAAAAATTGATCTTAATTTACTACGATCCATTAAAAGCGAAAAAATACTCAAATTTAAAAATTTAAATAATCAATTTTACCCCTTAACAGGCGCAAGAAAAAGCAAATTTAAGAACATCATCTATCCAAAAAATCCTAAAAACATAAATGATTTTCTAACTGACAAAACCTCATTTGCAACTTTCCTTTATCCAGGCATTTACTCTAAATCTGATCCAAGGCCAACAACATTAAGTATGCTTGCAAAACCTAAAAAAGTTATTTTTCGAGAAACAATATCTAAGAATTTTTATAAAGATAAAACTTTCGAATTAGATGTTGTTTTTGAAAGAAAAAATAATCCTCAATATATAACAAGAGTAGTAATTGGAGGATTAAAAAAAGATTCAATAAAACAGTTAAAAATTGAAGATTATAATAAAGGTCTAAAAATGCCTATGGGTATTGGAAATCATTCTTTTTATGAAAATATTGATTATTCAGAAAAACATTCTTCAAAAGATAGTCCATATTATGCATTTATCATTGACGGCAAAGGTAATTGGATTGACAGCCATTTTTTTGGCATTGATGGGCCTCTTCTTCATTTTGATGATAAGAAAGAAAGCTTACTACACTATTGGTTACTTTCTTTTGAAAGGCATGCTATGGTTAGTCATTTAACTTTTACTTTATATTAAAGTAATTAGTTAGAAAATTTTTCAACCAAATTAACTCATGTCAATTCTTTCAAATAGCGCGTGATATCTTTTACTAGAAAATTTTGTTACTTTTCTTAACTTATACTTATCAATAAAATCTTTATATTCAATAAACTCCTTAGTTCTTTTAGCTACACCATCAAAAGCATTTGGACTTTTTAAATTTGGTGCTGCAAGATAAAGAATTATATAACGTGGATACTGTTCTAAAACAGTCTTTGGTTTAATTTTGCCTATAGCTTCATTACGTTCTACAACTATTGGTGAAGCTAATCCCCACCAATCAAATATCTTGCCTTTATAATAATAACCAAGACGACCTACGTCACTCGCCGATAAAATATCATCTTCATCTGCGAATTCGTTAACATATTTGATAAGTGGCATTATTGCTATTTCTGAACTTTCATTTATTTTTTTAGAAATATGGAGTTCAATTGGAAGTAAGTAAATACCATAACTAATGTAAGAAAATATTATAGAAAAGAGAATATATCGCCAAAAAAAATTTTTTCTAATAGTTATCAAACTTAAGACAAAAACTGAACCAAGAAGCGGTCCAACTGTACTAAAAAAACGCGCTGTAGGCATTGAATCTCCACCAGTAAAAATCGCAAAAAAAATTTGCATAAATATCATTAAAGAGCCAATTGAAAGAAAGTAAGTTAAGTGAGGATTTTGTTTTTTAAATAAATTGTTATTAAATGAAAATATTACTAAGAAAAAAGATAAGAAACTAGCAACTAGAACTTGTAACCCTGCTCTTGATGTTACATAACTTACACCATTTAAGATTGTAGCCAATTTAAGACCATTAAACTTTGCGCTAACAGTATTTGGTAGTAGATGTCCATAGTAATAGATTCCCCAAGATTCATAAATTACAACAGCAGTTATAAGATAAATAAGCCACAACCATAAAAATTTTGAATATAAACGATTTGTAAATTTTGAGTACAAAACTCTAAATAAAATAAAGAATAAGGTAAAAACAAAAGCTTCTGGCCGTGACATATGAAATAAAAAAATTCCTATTAAAGAATATAAGCCTTTCCCTGACACTATTTCCAAACTGAATAAATGAGCAGATAAAAGAAAAAGAAATCCTACCATAGAAGTTTCCATTCCTTGTGTTACCCAAGCTAAAGATGATGTAGTAAAGGAAGATAGAACAAATGCAAGAATAGCAGGACTGACAAGCCACTTAGAATAAGTTCCAGACTGCAATCTAATTTTAGTCGAATAAAAAGATACTAGCAAAGATAAAAAGAAAAATATAATACCTAATATTTTTGAGGCAATTACGCTTCCAATCCCTATAATTTCACATATAGATAATAGCAACATCCAAAAAAAAGAAGATGTAGCTTCTACTCTATCACCATTTGAAAAAACAAAACCATTTCCTAATGCGACATTTTTTGCATAAGTAAAAGTTATAAAAGCATCATCTATTGTTATAGGAAGAAAAAGATAGATTGCATACACTAAATAGCTACAGGTAAGTAGTAATATTAGAAAATTAAATTTTTTACTCATTAATAATTTTAAAATTATTCAAAAAGATTAACATCTTATTTGATTACTAGTCTAGAAAGAATAAAACATGCAATAAATAGTATGGCTTAGATTCTTAACATACTGTTACAATAGATCATGAGTTTTAAAGTACTAATTAGTGGCTTTGGCCACGAAAGTAATACATTTTCCCCTTTCTCAACTCAAAAAAAAGACTTTCGTATCATTAAAGAAACTCCAGAATTTGTTCAGAAGACTATTGATTTAGCAAATATTCAAAATATAGAAATAAAACAAGCTGGCCTAATGAACATTATGACAGGTGGAAAAATTTCTGAAAATGATTTCGAAGAACTCCTAAACGAAATGCTAACTCAAATTAAAAAAGAATTACCCTTTAATGGACTTTTACTAAGAATGCATGGAGGAATGGAAGTAGAAAATCTTGGACATGGAACAACTGAAGTTCTTAAGAGAATAAGAAAATTAGTAGGCGAAGAAACTCTTATCTCTTGCTATTTAGATTTACACGGAAACATTCCAAAAGAATTTGAAAAATATGTTAATATAGTATCTGCTCTTAGAACTGCTCCACACGTTGATAGAATAGAAACTTTTCAGCGATCTGCAAAACTGCTTTTTGATTCTCTAAACAATAAATCAACTCCAAAAACTGTTGTTATTCCTATCCCTATGATTTTTCCTGGTGAAAAAGTCATTACAGATGTTGAACCCGGAAAATCTCTCTATGCAAAACTAAAGCTGATTGATAAAAAACCTAACATTCTTGCCTCTTCTTTAATGGTTGGTTTCGCATGGGCAGATGTTAAACAAGCTGGATCTAGTGTAATAGTAAGTGCAGAAGATTATGATACAGCTCGCTCTGAAGCACTAGAGCTTGCAAGAACTTTCTGGAATCAAAGAAAGAATTTTGATTTTGACTGCGAAACAATGGAAGTAAAAAAAGCAATTAAACTTGCAAATGACGATCCAAAAACTGTTTTTATATCAGATTCTGGAGATAATGTTACGGCTGGAGCAGCCGGAGATATTTGTGAAGTACTCGATGAACTAATAAAACAAAAGATTAAAAATACAGTTTTTGCACAAATTTATGATGAAGAAGCTGTAATGTTATGTAAAAAAAATGGCCTTGGTAGTGAAATAGAATTTTATTTAGGTGGGAAACTAGATACCCTTTTTGGAAAACCATATAAAGTTAAAGGTAAAGTAAAAAAAATCTCAAAAGTTGGTAATATTGAAACTATTATATTTCAAATTGACGGCATTGACTTGTTAATAACTAAAGAAAGATTCCCTCTAAGAACTGTTCAAGAATTTGAAGAATTAGGTATAGACTTACTTAGCAAAAATATTGTCGTAGTTAAGCTCGGTTATTTATATCCACCGCTTGAAGAAATAGCACCAAGGGCAATTATGGCTTTTTCTACTGGTCCAGCATGTCAAAAAATAGAAAAATTTTCGTATAAAAACATAAGAAGACCTATCTTTCCGCTTGATTATGATATGGTTTGGGATGCAAATAAGTAGTTTTTTCTTCGTAATGAATTAAAACTTTCAATTTTACTACTGCCTTCAAGACAAATTTAATGCTAATTTAACAGCATGAAAAAGATTCTATTTGTTACACTCTTGAGCGTCATTTCCAGCACAACTAGCTTGACTGAAGAACCATTTTCTCTTGAAGTTCAAAAACCTTACGAACTTCAAGAAGAACAAAATACTACAAGTAAAATTCTATTTTGGCTTCCAAATAGAATTTTAGATTTTTTTGATATTTTTCATGCTGACGTTGGAATGGGTCCTTCTTTTGGAGGTGTTGTAAGAGTTTCCAGATATGTACAAGCAGGATATAGAACTTTTAGCCCAGCATCTCTAAGAATTGGAGCTTTTGGAAGACGTGCGCCTTTTACCGTTGAAACTACAAACGAAATTGGAATAAGCCCTGCATTTAAACAATCTTTTGATAGGAAAATATGTAACGGTGAAGTGGGTGTTGGACTAGATTTACTTCTTTTTGGTGCATATGGAGGAATATGTATTGATGAGGCAGTTGATTTTCTAGGAGGTTTGTTTTTTTTAGATCTGTTAAAAGATGATTACTAATAATTATAGAAAATCCGAAAAAGCTTATTTTCGAAAATTACTTTTTGAAATAATTATATAAATGACTAAAACTGAAAAATCTTATTTATATTTACTAGCTTTTATCATAGGTCTGTCTTTTTGGCATTGGCCTACTTTTGATCCTGATCTTGGCTGGCACTTGTTGGGAGGAAAGTTAACCCTCTTGAATGGCAAAGTACCAGATATAGATATCATAAATACTTTTAACCAAAATTGGCTTGACTATCATTGGCTAGCTCAAATTATTTTTTTTAAAATTTACAATTCTTTTGGATATATAGGTTTACAAATTTTTCATGGCATTACCTGTGCTTTTATTGGAGTTAGTTTACTAAAGTTAATTTTTATAATACAAAAAAATAATAATACGTTTCTTTCATCGCTTATTGTTTTGACAATATGTATGCTACTACTTAACGAAGTCAGTGCAGTAAGGCCACAGATTTTTGCAATTTTAATTATTATCAACGTTTTTAGCCTACTCCTATCTAACAAATGTCATAAAACTGAATTAGCTCTTTCTTTTCTAGCAGCAATTGTACTTTGCAATATGCATGTTTACTGGATATTTATACCTTTTCTCTGGTTAACTCTTAGAGTTTTTCCTAGGTATATTGATAATGATAGTTTTTCACTCGGCTACGCTTGGGGTGGATTCTTATTGATAGCTACTGCTGCTCTCCTATCACCCTACGGAATATTACCTTTTGGTCCAGAAAACAAATTTATTTTAGCAAACTATGCTTTAATTTGGGATTATCTGTTAATGCCGGGCGAGCTTAGAAATTATATTAATGAAATGAAACCAGGACTAGCTGGTTCTCACATCATTGGACTAAGTTTTATTTTCATAGTTTCAACAGTTATCATTTATTTGCGAGAAAAATCTTACAAAAAAAATTATCTCTACTTTATTCTATTCTTTATTAGTGGAATTCTTTTCATTCGTGGTCTCAAATTTGTTAGCATCTTTACTGTGCTCAGCACTCCAATTTTTACTATTGCGTTCCATAATTTAAATTTTGATATTCGATTTAAAAAAATTGCCACAATATTCTTTTTTCTTTTACTCGCTTTTTTTAGCTACAAAACAATAGTTAATTTTCCAACTGATGAATCAATACAAAGAAGCGAAGGGCTCCCTATTGAGGCTTGTAGTAAAATTCCGACTCTTAATATACAGCCAAGAAATGGAAGAAAGCATGTACGTGTGCTTACTCATTTTAACTATGGCGGTTGGTGCAGATGGCAAATGTACGAAAAAGATCCCAACTTTGATGGAAGAGTTACAACTGACGGAAGAACACAGTTTGTAAACCCTAAACATTTTACAAAACAGTACAAACTACATGCGTTAAAATTAGGCTGGTTTGAAACTTTAAAGAAATGGGATCCAGATATTTATTTAGTACATATTGATACAGGCCTTGCTCAATTTTTAATTAAAGCACAAAGTAACTGGAAACTAGTTCATCAAGATAACTTTTTTGCTCTATTTGTTCCTATTGCAAAATAGAACAAATAAAATCTGCACTCTATAAGCTACAAAATTTTGATGGCTTTTCAGGTATGCTCAGCATAAACGAACAAGGGTCAAGCCCAAGATATGACAAAATTTTTATTATTGAAGAAGAACAGTTTAAGTTAATTGAGTCACTAGTGTCCAATATAGCATTTGAAGAATTGAGTTAACTAACTGAAATAGCTAAAGAATGCGAGTATTTTAAGTTGGATCGATTAAAATAAGAACTGAGCTATTGTTGAATTACCGAGGAGGTGATTCATGTGCAG
>CALJRW010000046.1 GCA_937976335.1 uncultured bacterium
TTTATTGCGAATAGAGAAAACGTACGGCGTGCAATTATTATGCTTCAAAAAGAATTTGCTAATCGCTTAGCAGCTAACCCTAACTCAAAAGCTTATGGTGCCTTAACAGTTCAACTGCAATTATTTGCAAATATAAAAAAAGGTCCAATATTTGATCCTGAATTTTTTCACCCACAACCTAGAGTTGATTCTCAAGTAATTGAGATTCTATTTAATAAAAAACTCGATTTAGCTGATGATGAAATACTTATTTTTAAAAAGATTGTTAAGGCTTCGTTTTTTAAAAGAAGAAAGAAATTGATTAACAGTGTTAATACTTCAGGTGTCTTTGAAGAGGATTTAAGTGAAGACCTTTTGGGGGAGTTCTCTACTAAAAGAGCAGAACATTTAAATATTAGTGATTTTTTATTGCTCACAAGACGAATATCAAAATCGCTTAAAGCCTAATTAGTATGCTCAACGACATTTGGTTTTTTCGCTTTCAAACGAGAAAAACAAATAAAGTGTTTGCTATCTTCGTTTATTATCTATTTTGCCCTTTTGCTTTCTAAAAAAATTGAATAAAATAATGATCAATGTAGAGGTAGATTTTTTAGAAAATTAATCTATTCATATGCATATCTAAATTTATTACTTAAGGAGATAAGACTGTGAAAATTAAAATTGTGTTTAGAAGCTTAATTGCTATTTCTCTCATTTTTTCAACATCTTTATTTTCTCAGTCTCAGGAATGTAATCTGGAAACTTCAATAGATCATTCTACCATATTGGCTAATATTCAATCTCGCTGTTGTGGCAAAGCTAAGCCTAAAAAATTACTTAAATGTCTTAAAGGGCAAAGAAATAAAATAAAAAAAACTAGGACTGTTTTTAGTAAAGCTTGGGCAAAAGAAGCTTCGTTGAGAGTTAAAAATATAATTGATAATGGTTGTCAAGATGAAAGCACTTTTGCTCAATGTACTGATGAGAGTTCTTTGACTCTTGATGAGATGAAAAATCAAATAAGCTCAACCTGTTGTGGTAAGAGATTACAAGAAGATCGTTTGAGTTGCTTGGTAAATCAAAGACGGAAAGCTAAGCTTGCAAGAAAAGCTACAGGGAGAGCTTTTTTTAGAGAAACTAAAAAGGTAATTTCTGATCTTAACTCATCTCGCGTTTGTGGTGCTGGAGGAGAAGAGCCTTCTAATAATTGTAGTAGTTTGAGAGACGCTTTTGATGGCGCAAATAATTTTCTATATAAACCGGTTTCAGAAGGAAATGGGGCTCCTGCAATCTTACTTCCTCCTTCTATAAGTTCAGGGAGTTGTAGTTTGACTACAGCAAATGGAGATGAAATACAGAGGTTAAGTTATGTTGGCAGAACAAATGGTAATAGGGAGACCTATAGAACCACTAGATTTTGTAGTAATTTTCCAAATAGTATGATTGTAAATTGTAGTAATGGCAGGCATTGCTGGTCAATAAATGGAAATTGCACTAGGCAAGATTAAGGTGCTTGCTTATGTTTTTTGCCTCCAGATGTGAAAAAACATGCTAAATGATGATTTGCTGAGGTTTTACTAGTGATTTTACTGAGACTTTTGTAGAATTTGTGTTATAATTAAGTAGTTGGTTATTATTTTTTTAGGTTATATTGTGTTAAGAAAAAATTGTCTTTTATTATTTATTTTTCTAAATCTTTTTTTCTCAAGCTGGCTTTTTTCTACACCACTTGATTACGATTTTGACTCTATTTCTAATCCTTCTGTTGTTAACGCTAATGCTGATAGTTCCCTTAGCTGGTCTTATTTAAATAATGCACAAAATGTTGTTAAAAGTCTTAATTCTTTTGGTGAGCTTGGAAATAATTTAATGCCAGGTTCCTATGAAAATTCAGAAACTATTCAAGCAGTCGTTAATAAAGATGGCAAATGGAGTTTTGCGACTCATAGTTCGATAGATTTTGGTGTTAGTAATTCTCTTTATATTGGAGGAGGGGATTTTGATGGTGATAGTGTAAGCGATCTTGCATATACAACAAGAGCTTGTAAAAAAGGGCGCTCTAATTTTAAAGCTCTAATGAATCCCCTTACTGTTGCCATTAATAGTCGGAAAATTAGAGTTGGTAAAGGAAATTATTTTAAGTTTTTTTATGATGCTGATAATGATGGAGCTGATGAAATTTGTTATGTCTTGCCTATAAAAAGATCTGGTAATATAACTAGAAAATTTAAAGCTATTTGCAAAGATGTTTTGAGTGGAAGAAAAGTTAAAAGCATTAAGTTAGGCAAGATTTATTCTCAGCCACAAGTTCTACGAGTAAGAAATGATAGAGACTTAATTTTGATAAATAGGCAAAGAAAGAAAAAAACAATATTTAGAGTTTTAGACTATAATGGTAAAGTTCTTAGTAACATTTCTGTTCAAAAAAAAGGAACTATAGTTTTAGGTAATTTTTTAAATGCTAATATTGAAGACATTGCAATTGTAGAAGATGGAAACGGAATTCTAATTCATCCACTTACAAAAGTAGTAAGTCAAAAAGAATTCCCTAGTGGAATTCCTTACGATCATAATAATTTTGCTCATTTTAATTCTGTTAATAAATGTTTTTGTGACAGTGGTATCTTAAAAAAATATGGAAGATGTTTAGCTCAGGAGAGTGATGAAAATAGTAATAATGGGAATAATAATGATGAGAATGGAGATTTTTTTGTTCCTAATAACTGCTCAAATCCACCAGAACATATTTCCTCAAGTGATGGTTTTAAGTGTATAGCAAGTACAACAAGAAATAATAGTGTGGTCTGTTTACTTCCATATCAATTTACTTGGACTCCGCATGTTTCTATAACAGATCATCATGGATATGTATTTGCTTGTAATTCTAACGATGAAAGCTTTTCAAAAGTTGAATTAGTGCTCCGCTCTGGAGAAAGAATTAACTTAAATTATGCAGGATGTCATAATTTTGTAGGTACTGCAGAAGGGTCTATTGGTAGGCAACATTTTAGAAATGAATCTGTTCAATGGTCTGATATTGCTAATTCTGTAGCTACTATTGAAATGACTAAAGGGTCTAAGAAAACTTGTTTGAAGTTTTAACTTGTCTTATTAGCTTTGTCGCATGAAAATAAACTTAAAAAACTCTATTTAAGTATTATTACTCTAATCATATTTTGCTAATTTATCTGCTAAGCTCTCTAATTTTATACTAATATTTAATTTCAATTTTTTTTGTGTAAGAATCTTAATTTTGATAATTTGTGAATGCAAAAAAGCAATCATTTAGGAGTTGTATTATGATGATTTTACGTATTTTTCTTTTTATTCTTTTATTAATTACATCAAACTCAGCCTTTTCTGATACATATAGAATGTATTGGGAGCCAGCAGCGAATGTCGGTAATATTAGAGCTGGCATAGCGAATTCTATTGAAGCTATATATGATGATGAGAGTCATAGACTTCTTTGGCGAGTGAATTTTTCCTTAGGTACTGAAAATTGTCTTCCAAATGGTTTTAACTTAGCTATTAATGGAACTGGGGAAAACCCAAAAGGTCATGATGGTGAGATGGCTATTTTTTACTATGATGTTTCAAACCCAACACAGCCTATACTAAATGTTTTTGCTTATAATGGTATTTTAGGAGTTGCTGGTACTAGAAGCTTTATGGATGGCTCTAATCAGCCTGGCAATCAAGCTCCCGATCCAATTTTATCAAGTATTACTAACCCTGAGTTGATTTTAAATTTCTTTAATCAATCAAATTCAGATGGAACAATTACTATAGGTTTTGAAGTTGATTCAACTATGATACAGAATCATATGCCTGTTTATCCAGACCCAGATCCTATTGCTAATCCTTGGCAAGGTGCTCAGTTTAATAACATCTTAGGTATGTGGTTTCACCCAAGATGTGGATTAGAAACTACGTATAATGCTAATGGGTTCTTAACTTCATACACTTATGACGAAACTGGATGGTATGATACTGTAAATACTCCAGCGAGAAAGGAAAATCCAGGTTGTGAGACTATGTTCCCTAGTCCAATTGAATTATTGATTGGTGATACTTTAGATTTAAACTTTGTTATAGAAGATCCTCAAAATGATGATGTGACAGTAAATTATATGGGCTTACCAAATAATATGATGGTTATGCCTTCTGCTGGAAGCATTGTTACAAATGGAACTACTGGTAATTTAGAATGGACGCCTACTGTTAGTGATGTTGGTTCCTATGATATTAAGGTGCTATTAGAAGATATTCATGGAGCACCAGGAATCTGTGCTTTAGAGGTGAATGTGCCGGCTAATATTGCTCCAGTTTGTAACATTAGTAGCGTTCATACTGGACTCGCATGTGACACTGAGACACAAACTACTCAGCTTGTATTGAAAACTTTCGATCCAGACGCAAATCCAATTGCTCAAGCACCATTTGTGGAGTGGACTACAGATTGTCCAAATGCTTTTTTTAGTAACACAAAAGCTTTATCACCAGAATTAACTTTTAATTCGGAAGCTTTTGATGGAACGCCTACTAATTGTACTGCAACTGTCACAGTTACTGATACAATTGATACAGTCAGTTGCTCTACGTCAATTAACGTAGCTCAATGTGTGAGAGATTGTGCAGGTACTATCAATGGGTCATTAAGATTTGATGAATGTAATGTTTGTAATGGAGATAGTACGACTTGTGCTGATTGTACGGGAGTGCCAAATGGTTCTACAAATATAGATGATTGTGGAGTTTGTGATGGAGATAATACTAGTTGTTTAAATTGTACAGCTGCTTCTATAAGTTCAAATATTGCTGAACTTGATAATGCAGCTCTCAATATTTCTACTATTGCTAAGAGAGTAAGAAGAGAAATAATTAGGCGAGTAGAAAGGCTAAGTTCTAGCCAGCAAGAGCTTTATGTTGATGCTGTAAAGTCTTACATGGAAGCTTGGGGTGCTATTAATAATGTTCCTTTAGAAGTGCAAAGTTGTGAAAATCAAGTTCTTTGTTCTTCGACTTCTCATGCTTCGGCAGTTAGCACATACACTGAAAGTGTTAGTGTTCTAAATAGAAATGTTAAAAGACTCATTAGAAGTTACAGAAATACCTTAAAAGTAAGTTTAGGTTTTTCTAATGCTAAAGCTAAAAGAAGAGTTAGAAGGTTTAATAAGAGTAGAAGAAGATTGGTAAAAACTATAGATGCAAATGTATCTCTACTGCCTATAAGTAGTGATTCTTGTAGTTAAGCTACAAAGAAAAGCACTATGCTATAAAGTTTGAGCCTTTACAGAGAATCTTTCTTTGTAAAGGCTCTTTTTTGTTCCTCTTTAGAGTTGGAAACCTCTCACTTGTAATTCTATATAGTCTAAATTAAACTCGTTTCATGATAGTCCCAAAGGATTTTGAAGAAAAGTTTAGTTTAGTAAAAACCTTAGTTAAGGATGTAAGCGCCTTTTTTTTTGCACTTAAAGATTTAGATATTAATTCTGATTATAATGCAAAATCTTTGCTTGAGCAGTTAGATAAGCCTTTTTCGATTTTTATATGTGGCGAATTTAACTCTGGAAAATCTAGTCTTCTTAATAAGCTTGCTGAGAAAGAAATTGCCAAAACAGGAGTGGTTCCAACAACTAGCGAAATTAACGCTATTCAATCTGCAGGTTTAGTTTTTGTAGATAGTCCTGGAACTAACTCAATTTTAAAAGAGCATCAAGAAGTTACAGAAAAGTATTTAAAGAAAACGGATGTAATTCTTTTTGTAACTTCAGTTGAAAGACCACTTGCTGACTCTGAGGTAGGATTTCTAAAAGAAATAAAGAACAAATGGTCTAGAAAGCTGATGGTAGCTATTAATAAAGTAGATCAGCTTGCGCAAAAAGAAATAGATGAAATTAAGAGCTTTGTTGAAAAAGGATTAATTGAAATTTTTTCTGAAAAAATAATGTTGTTTTTAGTTTCTGCAAAAACTGGATTTGGTGTTGAAGTGTTAGTTGAAAAAATAAAAGAAGTTTTCAATACAGAGCAACAGCTAAGTGTGAAAATTAATTCACCGCTAGATTCAACTAAAGTGTTTTTAAAAGAAATTTCAGAAAGACTTAGCAAAAAAGAGAATTCAATAACAACTGAGCTAGAAGTGTACGAAAAAGTTATTAGAAGATTTGAATCAAGGATATCCGAATCTGAGTTATTTATGGAAGTTTATACTGAAAGAGTGAAAAACTTGTTTAAAGATTTATCATTTAATTTAAAAGAATTAATTGATGAAAAATTTAGATTTTTCTCTGTTTTAAAAGCGCGTATATTTGGCAGTAAACAGCATATAAAAGGAAGAATTCATGAAATAATTGAAGATGTTAGGTTAGAAGAGAAAATAAACAGCATTGTAGAAGAAGCTGCTAAAACTTTAACAGATTATCAAGAAAAAATCTTTAATGAATCCAAAGAAGATTTAAATATTGCAAGCACCCTTGGTGACAATAGGATAGAAATACCAGACTTTAAATTAGGAAAGTTAGATGTTCAAAAAACAGCACTAGAACTTAAGGAAAGTGCAATGACTGGAATTAATAAATTCTTAACTTTAGGAGGCGCAGCAGCAGCAACAGGAATTGGGGCAAGCGTTGCGAGTGCAGCTGCTTTTGAAATTACTAGTTTAGTTCTAATGTTAACACTTGCTTTGTTTAGTTTAAGAGCTCTACCTAATGAGCGAGAAAAAGCTAAGAAAAAACTTGATGAAACTTTTGAAGAGCTATCAAATAGTTTTTCAGAAGAATTAAAACTTGCAATGACAGAAGAGCTTAATTCAGGATTAGGGAAAGTTAAAAATCAAGTTAATGAAAAAGTTACTAAGCTTTATGCTCTTAGAGATAGTATTTTTTCTATGAAAGACAAAGCTTCTGCTTTGATTTCAAAATGTGATTCGCTTAAGGTTTAAGGTTTTTACTACATTTTAGTTCTTAAGTGGCTTGGGGATCCACTTAATGAAGCTTTGTATCTGCTAAAAGTTAGCATTATAGAGAGTGCAAAAATCAATCATTTATAATGAAAGTAAAGGTTTTTAAGGGAGAATTATTTGAAAAGATTCTTTTTGAGATAACTATATTTGAATAAAAACGCTCAAAACCCCTTAACTAAAAGAAATCACTACCTTTTCTTGACCTTTAAGCTACTAAAAGCTAAATTAACTGACTATGTCTAATGCTAAAAAGAAAGAAGTTTCAAGCTCTAAACCTGATATTCAGAATATTATGGCTGAAATTAGAAATCGTATTATGTCTGAACAAACAGATGTAGCTAAGAAATTTGAGCCTTTAGTTACAAATCCTGATAAGAATCGAAAGGCGGGAGCTCTTGTCCATTCTGAAGATTTGCGGATGTTAAATGCTAATTATGCTAGTACTCCAATGCTTGATCTAAACAAAATTAACTCACATAGGCCTATTATTGGGAAATTTATAGTTAAGGTTAAAAGAGCAATTGTTTCAAGATTTTGGGATTTGTTTAAAGAGCATTTTGCTGCTGAAAGAGAATTTAAAAAACATTTAGTCAGGCATTTAAATGAGACGAGTAAATATGTTGACGATCGAGATGCGTCGAACTTTTGGGAAATAATTAGAAAAATTGATTATGATGTAACAAAAGCTGCTAATCATATTGAGAAAGCCACTGACGAACTAGATGCTCGTCTAAGAACTTCTGAAAGAAATTTATTTGATTCAATAAATAAAACCAGTAAAGAGTTGTTAGATTATATAACAGAACTTCAGGGAAGCTCTCAAAAAAGAGAAACGCAAATTAAATCTCTTTCTAACGTAACTCAGGGGCTTGAAGCAATAATTTCTAGGATTTCTGAAAGAAGTAAAAATAGCGCTTTTAATAATGTTATAGAAGAAAAAGAAGATAGGAATGATTCAGTTCCAGATTATACCTACGTCTTTCTAGAAAATCGTTTCAGAGGAAGTGAAGCTGAAATACAAGAAAGGATAGCGGTTTATCCTCCGTACTTTAAAACTGTTAAAAAGCCAGTTTTAGGGTTTGGTTGCGGCAGAGGAGAGCTCTTAGAGCTTTTTAACAAAGAAGGTATCCCCTATAAGGGCGTAGATCTTGATGAAGCAATGTGTGAAGAGGCTAGGAAGAAAGGCTTGGATGTTCAATGTGCAAATGGAATGGATTATATGTCCAAATTAGAAGATAGTAGTTTAGGTGGCTTTGTGGCAACACAAGTGATTGAACACTTAACAAGAGAGCAGATTGACGCACTTCTTAAGCTTTGTGTAAGTAAGGTAGAAAAAGGAGGAAGAGTTATTTTTGAAACCATAAATCCGACTTCAATGTTGGCTCTTTCTTCGAATTATTTTAGAGATCCAACTCATGTCTGGCCGCTTCATCCAGATACAATAGAATTCACTATGGCCTGTGCGGGGTTTAAAGTTTTAGAAATTAAATATTTATCACCTGTACCTGAAGAAGCTTTACTCAAAGAAATAGAGACTGAAGAATTTATGACACCACGATGGCAAAATACAGTTGACGGTTTTAATAGAAATATTCGACAACTTAATAGTTTGCTATACGGTTATCAAGATTATGCAATTGTTGCTGAGGTGGCTTAAAAATGGCAAATATTTTAGTTTTAGGTGTGAAAATTCCTTTTACTGGTGGTGGTCAGGTCGTATTAGTTAATTCTCTTGTAAAAGAGCTTAAGGGAAGAGGGCATTTAGTTGATGTGGTTGAATTGCCACATCGTGTAGAGCCAAAGGAGAATTTGCTAAATGAAATTGCAATGTGGAGAGCGCTCGATCTAAGAGAGTTTGGTGGTAGAAAAGTTGATTTAGTCATTGCAACTAAATTTCCTAGTTATTTTGCAAAACATCCCAAAAAAAGTCTTTGGTTAGTTCATCAGCATAGAGATATGTATGACAATTTTGGAACTCGTTATTCTAGTTTTTCAGATGACCCCAGAGATGACGAATTGCGCGATATGCTAAAAGTTGGTGACGACAAGGCTATTTCTGAGTGTTCTTTCGTTTCTGGTATTTCTAAAAATGTAGTAACTAGATTGAAGAATTATAATGGTATTGAGGGGGTTCATCTTTATCCTCCTTTAAGTCAAGGAGATAAGTACTATAATAATGAACCTGAAGATTATATTCTTTCTGTAAACCGTCTTTGTTCGATTAAAAGAATAGATTTGATAATTAAAGCTCTTCCTATAATTCATAATCATATAAAATTAAAAATTGTTGGTACTGCTGATGAGCCGCATGTTGAAGATTATTTTAAAAATGAAATAGATAAGCATCATTTATGGGATAGAGTAGAGTTTTTAGGACGTGTAACAGATGAAGAACTTCTTTCTCTTTATGCTAAGTCTTTAGCGGTTTTTTATGGGCCATATAATGAAGATTATGGCTACGGAACTTTAGAAGCTTTTGCTTCGTCAAAGCCAGTTGTAACTTGTCCAGACAGTGGAGGAGTTTTAGAGTTTGTAAGAGATATGGAAAATGGATTAATTCTTGAACCTAATACGGATAGTATTGGTCATGGTGTTAATAAATTAGTGGAAGATAAAGACTTAGCTATAAAATTAGGTTTGCAAGGTAGGGCAGACATAGAAAAGCTTGATCTTTTAACGTCCGGTTGGGATGAAGTGGTAGAAGGTTTGCTTTCACCTCTAAATAATACAAAGGTAGCTGCTAATGGCTAAAGTAAGAGTAGCATGGTTTACGCCAGAAGGAGATTCTGGATCAATTAGTCAATATTTTAGCGAAACCATTTTGCCTATCTTGAAAAAAAAATTTTCTGAAAAATATGATATTCAAATTTTCAGTGACAATTTTATAACAAGTAAGCATTTTTTAACTGCTGTATCTGAACACAAGAAGAAACCTTTCGACATATTTTTTTATCAACTTGAAGATAGAAAAAGTTCTAATTTTGTAAGAATTCATTTAGGAATTCAACCTGGAATTGTCTATTTTCATGACTCTTATTTTACAACTTTTGGCCCAGAACCAATATTAAATAGCCCTTGGAAGGATATCGTTTGTAAAAGTAATTCTAAAAAAAATAATTGGCCAATTCGTAATTTTGAGCATTATCAGAAAGGACCATTTGCTTATAGAGAATCTGCCTTTGCTGGTGTTTCTGTTTTTTCAAGTGAGCATCAAAGGATTGAATACAACAGGCTAGTGGAAGATAGAGTTCTTGGAGGAGAAGACAAAAGATCATATTTATTGCCACTCCCTGGTATGCTAGCGACTGATGCAATAAAATCTTCTTCTTTAAAGATTGCCTATGCAGGTAAGCCTGAAATTCCCTATAGAGTGCATAAGATTTTGCAAGCTATATCTGAAACTGAGAATATGCATTTTAATTGGTTAATTGAAAAAAGTGAAGAAACTCAAGCAAGAGAATTGTTAAAAGCTTATGATGTTAGCTCTTTTAAACTATTTACTGAAAGAAGTGTTGATAATTGGTCTAGTGTTTTAAGTGAATCAGATATTGCTATCCACACACTTTTTAGTGCTTTTGGACAACTTGGCCCCTACATTCAGTCAAGTTTAATTTCTGGAAAACCTAGTATTCTTACTAATTTTGCTAGTGGAGAATTATATTCAGAAAAAATAGTTTTTAAAGTTCAACCAGGAAATACTGAAAGCATGCAAATTAGAGAAATCTTAAAAACTCTTGAGGATGAGGGTTTAAGGAAAGAAATTTCAGAAAAAGTGAAAAGTTTTGCTAATGAGTTTTATAATCCTGAAGTAATAGCTTCGGAGCTGAATTCAATTTTTGATAATGAATTAAATAGAGTGATGTTACTAAACAAAAATTGGAATAATTTAAGAGCAGAAGCGCGGACAAGCTTGATAAAGGAAGCTCCGAAATACATTGGGGATGAGAACGTTTGGAGTGAACGTTATAAAGAACATTTTCAGGAGCTTGGCTGGTTATGAAAATTGCATTTGTTGTTCCAAGGTATTTTAAGAATATTGTAGGTGGTGCAGAGACTTTAATTGGTTCTGTTGCAAATAAGTTATCTGAGAGAGGGGATGTTGTTGAAATATTCACAACTTGCGCAAAGGATAATAGAAGCTGGGTAAATGAATTTAAGGTTGGAACAGAAATTGTAAATGGCGTTCCAGTTAATCGATATCCAGTGGATGATAGAGATTTAGATAAATGGATTCCAAAACAGTTGGCAATTCATGATGGTTTTAAAATTTCAGTGCCCGATCAATTAGAGTGGATGAGTGAGTCCGTTAATTCTTCTGATCTATTTCAAGCTTTACTCAAAAATCGTGATAATTTTGATTGTTTTATTTTTGGACCTTCTTTATTTGGAACTAGTTTTTGGGGTGCTCAGTTAATGCCTGAAAAATCTATTTTACTCCCATGCTTACACAATGAACCAAGTGCATATTTGGAAGTTACACACTCACTTTTTAGGTCAGTTAAAGGTTGTATTTTTAACTGTAAGGCTGAGCAAAAGTTAGCGGAAGAAATTTTTGGAAACATCAAAGGTGCTGATGTTGGCCTTGGCTTTGAATATGAAGAAAAAGATCAATCACCATACTTTCCAGATGAATTTCCGTATTTAATGTATTTAGGAAGAAAAGAAACTGGCAAAAATGCACATTTATTACTGGATGATTTTATTGCCCTTAAAGATGACAAGAGAATTCCCGATGATTTAAAACTTGTTATCTGTGGTGGAGGATCTTTTACTGATTTACTTAGGCCTCAGGCTTTTGAACGTGAGGATATAATCGATCTTTGTAATGTCAGTGAAGATGAAAAACAAAGCCTGTTGCGATACGCCCTAGCTCTTGTTCAACCCTCTCTTAATGAATCCTTTTCAATTGTAATGATGGAGTCTTGGTTAGAAAAAACGCCAGTTATAGTTCATGCTGATTGTCCAGTTACAAGAGAACATGTAATTGATTCAGGAGGTGGTTTATACTACGCTAATCGAAAAGAGTTGGAAGTAGTAATTAACTTATTTTTGACTGACAAGGAGTTTTATCAAAAAGCAAGTTTAAGTGGAAAAGAGTATGTTGAGAAAGAGTATTCTTGGGGTGCTGTCTTAAATCGTTTTGATATTGCTATTCAAAAAATTTTTACATAATTTAACGTTTTATAGTTCTCGAAAAGATATGTTGTTAGATAGTTTTGTAGCTTTAAGATCAGATTCAGGAGTAAAGAATTTTTGTTTAGCTAATGCAGCTATTAAACCACTTGCTACTAAGGATTCCCCTCATAGTGTAAATGCTCTAAATTTAAATGCTAGTTTTTCAAGGTTGCTGTCTTTTTTAAAAAATTCAGAAGGTAGTGATTCTGAGCTTCGTTCAATAAAAAAGTTAATTTTTCAATTTTCTAAAGATTCTTATGAGATGTTCATTGAAGAGAATATCTCAGTAATTACTTGTTCAGGTTTAGTAAGAAGTCTCATAGATCTTACTGAAAGTTTAACATACGCAACTGAAAGTTATCCTCAACATCAAGAATGTTTAGAGGAAGCCGCTAGTCTTCTAATTGATGTTTTTATTCATGTTCGAGAAAGAACGCTTAAGAGATTAAGTGCGGATTCTGAGGAATCCTTATGTCAAAAAGAAGAATTAGCTTTGTTAAATGAGCGAATGTGGCTACCTGCTAGAAGTGCTTTAGAACATGCATTTTTAACATTTAATAAAAAACCTTCTTTGAAGCTTTCACGTAGGCTTTACATATTAGGTTCTTTGCAGAATTTAAACTATGAAAATCTAAAATTCTCCCTAACATGGATGAAAAAATTTACAAACTCAAAGTCTACTGACAGTCCAAAAGTAGTAGCCTTTAATAATGTGAGAGAATTCTTTGAAACAGAAGTTAATACTGAAAAATTGACAAAGCAAAATGTTGATATAAAAGAAATCAGAGAGGAAGTTAGAGAAGTTTTTTCTACTGCTTTAGGGGATGAGAGGCTACCTGAGAAGGCTTTAGAAAAAATCGATAGAAGATTGATAGAGTATATTCAAAAAATGAGCAGATCTCAAAAATCTTTATCAACTTTATATACGGATAAAGATCTTCTTTATGATTGTTTTGTGCTTTCTAGCTTTTTAGAAGATTGCGATTGTTCTGAAAAAGATTTCTTATTTGGAATGTCGGAAGGATACTATATTCAGTATAGAAGATATTCAAAATTTAATGAAGCTATATCTGAAAAAGTAGAAATGATTCAAGATGTCTCATTTTATATGGGTATTTTGTGTGCAATAAGAGGAGCTCAAGCTATGGGGTTGAGCATGATTTTAAGTTCTATTCTTTTGCCTGAAAAAGAAGTAACAAAATTTTTCGCTGATTTAGTTTTGAGTTTACGTGCAAAAAAGGTAGAAACCAGGTCTAGTGAATTTTTTAACTTTGCTTTAGTAAAATTAAAGGAAATATTTAACTCATAAACTAAATATTTATAGCTTGTATTGACATAGCTTGACCTGAATTTAACCTAATAATAGACTTAGTAAAACTCAAGTTTATAGAAAGTCTAAAAAAAAATTAGATAAAATGAGCTTATTGGATTTTCAAAACCCCTAATGGGATAACTATGTTTAATGTTATGAGTTCAACAAAACAAAAAATAGAAAATTTAGTGAAAAAGTTAAATGACTATTCATATAAATACTATGTTTTATCAAAGCCAGAAATTAGTGACGCTAAATATGATAAATTGTATCGAGAGTTGGAGTCGTTAGAAGAAAACAATCCAAGCTTTATTCTCCCTGATAGTCCGACTCAAAGAGTTGGATCGGCTCCTTTAGAAAGCTTTCAATCTGTAAAACATGTAGTTCCTATGCTCTCTCTTAGTAATGCTATGAATGGGGAAGAACTAAGAGATTTTGACAAAAGAGTCAAAAACTTTTTAGCGAAAGAAGAAAAAGACTTAGAAGAAATTGAATACTCACTTGAGCATAAATTTGATGGAGTTGCGGTAAGTCTTCTTTACAAGGGTGGTGAGTTAATACAAGGCGCAACAAGAGGAGATGGAGCAAAGGGCGAAAATGTTACAGATAATGTAAAAACTATTAATTCAATTCCTTTGAAGCTTAGAATGGAAGTGCCAGAAAATAGCATTATTGAAATTCGAGGAGAGGTGCTCTTTCTAAGGGATGATTTTGAAAAATTTAATGCGAAACAAGTTACACCTTTTGCAAACCCTAGAAATGCAGCATCAGGTAGTTTAAGACAACTTGATATGCGAGTAACTGCTACGAGGCCTCTTTCTTTTTTTGGCTATGGTTTTGGCCAAATTGAAAATTTTGAATTACCTAATAATCATCATGATTCTATAAAGCTAATTTCTGAGTTAGGGTTTAAGATTTCTAAAAGAAGCTCCAAAATTAAAGGTTTAGATAAGTTAGTAAAAGAATTTGAAATTGCAGAACAGGAAAGAGATGGCTTGCCGTATGAAGTAGATGGTGTTGTTGTTCAGGTTAACTCAGTAGAGCTAAGGGAGATTTTAGGATTTAGGGAGAGATCTCCTAGGTTTGCAATTGCTGGAAAATTTCAAGCGCAGGAAGAAACTACAAAATTACTTGATATAACAATTCAAGTTGGAAGAACTGGAGCTTTAACTCCTGTAGCAGAACTTGAGCCTGTTCAAGTAGGTGGAGTAACTGTTTCAAGAGCAACCCTTCATAATGAAGAAGAGATAGAAAGAAAAGGAGTTAAGATTGGAGACATTGTAATAGTTAAGAGGCAGGGAGATGTTATCCCAGCTGTTACTGGTGTAATCGAGAGTTTGCGAAAAGGGGATGAGAAAGATTTCATTTTTCCAAAAAATTGTCCAATCTGTGAAGCTAAGGTAAGTAAAAAAGAAGATGAAGCAGTTTGGAGATGTCCGAACGATTTATGCCTTGCCCAAGTTGAACAAAAAGTTATTCATTTTGCGAGTAAAGGCGCAGCTGATATTGATGGTTTGGGACAGAAAATGGTAGCTTTACTTTTTAAACATAAATTAATAACAGATATTGCGAGCATATATGATTTAAAGTTTGAAGATTTAGTGAAATTGCCAAGGATGGCAGAGCTTTCAGCTAATAATTTATTAAAAGCCCTTGATGAATCTAAAAAAATATCCTTGGCTAAGTTTATTTTCGGTTTAGGAATTAGGCATGTTGGTGAAAGGACAGCTAAAATACTAGCTAAGCATATTGGTGTTATAGATAATTTCTTTAACTTAAATGAAGAAGAGTTAATTGAGTTAAAGGATATTGGGGAAGAAACAGCGAAAGGTTTGTACGAATATATTCAAAATACAGAAAATAAAGAAAATCTACTAAATTTAATTTCTAAAGGGTTTCGGTTTGAAAAAGAAGAAGAGAATATAAGCTCAATCTTTTCTGGTAAAAAGTTTGTTTTAACAGGTACGCTTCAAAATATGACGAGAAATGAAGCTAAGAAAATTATTGAAGAAAACGGGGGAAAGGTTCTAGGTTCGGTCAGTAAAAATACGGATTACCTTCTTAGTGGTTCTGATCCAGGTTCTAAATTTAAAAAAGCTAAAGATCTAAAGATAGAGATAATTGATGAAAAAGATTTTTCTGAGATGCTTTAGTAATTTTTATAGAACAGTCATTCTTGTTTATAATCAAATTCAGAATGCAAATCTTTTGCCCCTAATAGTTAATTTTTATGAATAATTCTAGCTATAAAAAGAAAATTTGCAATCTAGTGCTAAGCTAAAACAAAAAGCGAATTGTATTTTTATTGTTCTGATGACAAAAAAGTATTTTTAAGTTTGTAAAGCTCTGCAATAATAAATTTGAGTAAAAGATAGTTTTGTTTATAATCTAGAGAGAGGAAGTTTTTAGTATATGTTCACACCATCTCAAAAAGAGGTCTTAAATAAAAGTTTTCCTACTGATGAGATTGAGAATGTAAGAGTGAGTTTTACTGCTACTGGTATATTATCTAAATTTCAAGAATTATCTCAGCAAAATTGTCAATTTACACGTGTTAGAATTAATCATCAAGATGGCTCTATTAGGGGAAGTTTTAGCTCTGATTTTGGATATTCTGGAGAAAATAAAGCTATTTTTCAGATAGCTGATTTTCAAAAAATAAGGCAGGTTTGTCGTCTAATAAAATCTTTAAGTAGGGTTACGCTTAATTCCGAGCTTGGAGAGTTTGAAGTTAGAGAAGAGGATTTTATTGCCGCTGGTGGAAGTGGAGCAGTTTTTAAGATTGAGCTTCCTAATACTAAAAAAATAGCAGTTAAAATTTTATTTAAAGAGGAAAAAGATGGGGAAGGCATTAAATTTGCACATCAAATAAAATTGCTTCAAAAAGAAGTTGGTTTTTTAAGAGAGCTAAAGAGTTGTCCTAACATTATGAGCTATATTTCTTCTTCTGATCCATCTGAAAAATTCCAATATATAGTTTCAGAATTTGTTGAAGGGGAGAGTCTTTCTGAATTTTTAGAAACTGCTAAAGCTAACGATATAAAAATCCAGTTACAAATTGCACGTAGTTTAGTTGATGCGCTTGAAGCTTTAGAGAATAGAGGAGTTGTTCATAGAGACCTGAAGCCAAGACAAATTATTTTTAATGGTGAAGAGTGTGTATTACTTGATTTTGGGGCAGCTCAAAAAATAGATGAAGTTGAAAAGCTTGGTTTTTTTGTAGGGACGCCTGGTTATTTTGCACCTGAAAGGTTCTTAGCAGATTGCGATCTATCTACTAAGGAAGATCAATATGCTCTAGGCTTAACCTTGCTAAAACTAGTTATTGGACCGATAGAATTAAGTAACTTTGATTTTAATTATGAAGCAAGTTTTGATGAAGAGACTATGAATGACGATAGGATACTTGAGCTTCAGAACGATAATGATTATACATATGTGAGTCCAGATATTGCTAGAATAAAAATTAAGGAAAATAATCCTCAATGTCCCCTTGAGTTCATTGAAATAATTGCAAAATTAATTTCACCTAAAGCTGAAAATAGATATAGTAATGTAAGTGAATTAAAGGCTGATTTAGCAAAAGTTCAAAAGGAAGTTATGAGCAGTGGTAGAGAAGCAGATTTGTTTGATTTGCACGTTCCTAAAATTACTACTCGTGTGGCTTAAGATTTTTTAGAGATTATTGCCAAACTTCTGAGAAACTGTCGTAGAAGATAGTATTAGAGTCTTTTGAAGAGTAATTCCCAATTACTATTTCTAGTTCTGAAATGTTAAAACTACTACCTTCTATTTCAGGATTACTAAAGAAATCATAAGAGTTTAAAAAATTTATATAATCATTTCCTTTTAAATTTATATTGATTCTTCCTGATTTACCTTTAAGCTTGTTTCTTCTTAGATTTCTTTCTCCTAAAATTCTAATTTTTGAGTTGTTATTATTACGAGCTCTACCTTTCCTATTTAAGGTAAATGTTTGAGAAAAGCCATTAGTTGAAATGTTGACGATTTTTTTTCTAAACCTAAACCCATTTTTTAAATCTACTTGAGCTCTTATGTTTAATCTATTATTTCCTTCAGAAGTGAAAACTTTAGCACTCTGAATATGCATATTTAGAAAAATGCCACTTGTGTTTATCGCTGAGTTTATCCACTCAGTAACTTTATCTATTCTAGTGTTGTAAGATTGTGTGCCAAATTGAGAACGACCTTCTCCACCACAGGTTATGCTATGAATTATGCGAGGATTAGAGTTCCTTATAAATGCAGGTCCTCCTGAATCGCCTCCTCCAGTATTAGCTTCACCTGAATTAAAAATCCAAGTTGCGTAGTCGTTAGCAACATTATCTACTATGGTGGTTCCTGTATTCACTGTTCCAATTTCAGGGAAGTTGTTATTTTCTCCGCTAAAACCATTACCGTCACTGCCATAGCCAACAATTTCTAGCTCTTGTCCTATAGTAGTAGGTCCTTCAAAAATACCTGCAGGAGCAACTCCAGGAAGTGCTGAATTAAGTTCTACGATTGCAGCATCAATTTCATTATCCTTACATATGTTTTTAGCTTTATAAGTTTTATGTAAGCTGATACGAGTGGATCTTAGAGTTCCTGAGGGGAAGAAAGCAATAAGAGATTTTTCTGCTCCTGATCTTTTATTCCTATCATTAAAAAAACAATGCGCTGCGGTTAATAGTAGATTTGGCGCAATTAGCGTTCCAGTGCACAGACCTCCCTTTATACTTAGTTCTGCAACTTCAGGATAATCTGATGCTGGGACGTTTGTTCCGTCAAGGATAGGTAGTTTTTGATTTGTTTCAGCTAATGCTTGGTATGAAGAGAATTGGTAAGGAGAAAGTTCATAAGTAAAAAAGAGAATGAGTACTAGTAGGATGTGTCGCTTCATACTATATAGTATATATCTAAAGCTTGGAGAAAAATCTAGGTTTTTTTTAAAAAAAAATTAGTGTACAGTTCAATAAAAGATTATGAAAAAGGTAAGAACAAGATTTGCTCCAAGTCCTACAGGATTTCAACATATTGGTGGGTTTCGTACCGCTATGTTTGCTTGGCTTTTTGCTAAAGCTAACAATGGTGATTTTGTATTAAGGATTGAAAATACTGATCAAGCTAGATCTGTTAATGGAGCTACGAAATACATTATAGAATCCCTTGAATGGTTAGGAATTGATATTTCAGAAGGTCCTAGTTATGAAGATCTAAAATCAATTGATGAATATTGGGAAGGAGCGCCTGAACTGAATGGTAACTATGGGCCTTATATACAAAGCGAGAGACTGACAAAGTATCAAGCAATGGCTGAGAAGTTAATTAATGAAGGCTTTGCTTATCGTTGTGATTGCACACCTGAAATGCTTGAGAAAGAAAGAAATGAGCAAATGGCGAGGCGTGAAATGCCTGGCTATAGCGGGTATTGTAGAACTAGAAATGTTAGTAAGGATTCAAGTCATATTGTTAGGCTTAAGCTTCCCGGGCAATTTTCTATTAGCTTTGATGATTCTGTTAGAGGGCACATTAGTTGGGAAAATCCTCCTTTGCGAGACCCTATTCTTTTAAAATCAAATGGTTCTGCAACTTATCACTTGGCGAGTGTTGTAGATGATACTGAAATGGAAATTACGCACGTTTTTCGGGGAGAAGAGTGGATTCCAACAACTCCTATACATCTTTTTTTATATGATTCCTTGGGTATAGAAAGGCCTATTTTTTCTCACTTATCTCACATTTTAGGTGTAGATGGTAAAAAGCTTAGTAAGCGACATGGTGCCGCATCTTTAAATGTTTTTAGGGAAGAAGGTTATCTGCCAGAAGCAATTCTAAATTATATTACTAGGATTGGTTGGTCTCCTGGAGAAGGAGAAGAGAGGGAGATTTTTTCAATAGATGAATTAGTGAAAATATTTTCACTAAAAGGTTTAAGTAAATCAAGTGGTGTTTATGATGTAGCTAAACTTCAATGGATGAATGGAGTATATTTAAGAGAGATCTCTTTAGCTAGGTTTAATGAATTTGCGCTGCCTTTACTTGAAAAAGAGTTTGTGAATTTTGATAGATCTAAATGGGATCTTGTTGCTCCAGTTGTTAAGGATCGTCTTAAAGTTTTTAATGAGATTCCTCAAATGGTTGAGTTTTTGTTTGTTGAAAATTTAAAAAGAGATATAGATCAAATTACTTCTAAAAAGATTGATTCGGAAGGTGTAAGAAAAGTTTTAGAAAAAGCTATAGAGAAAATTAAAAATCTCAATGATTTCTCTATTAAATCCTTAGAGTTGGCTATTAAGGAAATCCCTGATGAGCTTGATTTAAAGATGGGGCCAGTTTTTATAGCAGTTAGAATTGCAGTTACAGGTAAGAAAGCAACGCCTCCATTGTTTGATTCAATGTTTGCTTTAGGGAAGGATAAGTGCCTGAAAAGACTTGAAGAAACTATTAAATTACTATAGCTTTGCCAGCTGTTGACTCTAAGCATTAAGATTGCTAAGTTACTGAAGAAACTAGAGAGAAATATATAATAGTAATAGAAAAGGAATAATAAATTGTCTTTAAATGATTGTTCAGGAAATTCAGATATAATAAAAAAGTTTGGTAAGTCAGATGCAGATTCAGGTTCGCCTGAAGTTCAGATTGGCATACTTACTAAAAGACTAGAAGTATTAGCTAAGCATTTTAAGAAATTTCCAAAGGATAAGCATTCAAGACGTGGGCTTCTTAAGATGGTTTCTAAAAGAAAAAGCCTTCTTGCTTATTTAAAGAAGAAAAGCCCTGAAAGATATAAAAATTCGCTACAGGCCTTTGGTTTGAGAAAATAGCTTCAGTAAGCAGCTTCATTAAGCAGTCGCTAACTTAAAAACTCCAAGTTTCATGAAATTATAGATATCGTTTTATATGATGTCTAGTATATTAATATATAAACAAATAGGAAAATAAAAAATGATAAAAATAGAAAGAGAATTGTTTGGAAGAAAAATTTCTTTTGAAACAGCAAAAGTTGCTAAGCAAGCAAATGGAGCGGTGATAGTTCGATGCGAAGATTCGATGGTACTTGTTACGGTTTGTATGGGAGCTGAAAAAAATGCTGGATTCCTTCCATTAACTATTGATTATATAGAGAAGTCATATGCTGCTGGGAAAATTCCTGGTGGTTTTTTTAAGAGAGAAGGGCGATTAAGTAGTCCAGAGATTTTAACTTCAAGATTGATAGACAGACCTTGTAGGCCACTTTTCCCAAAAGGCTTTGAAAGAGAAGTTCAAATAATTGCAACAGTTTTATCTGCTGATGAAAAAGCTAACACTGATATGCTTGCAATGTGTGGAGCATCTGCTGCACTTACGATTTCCGATATTCCTTTTGCTGGTCCAGTAGCCGGAGTTAGAGTAATTAGAAAAGATGGAAAACTAATTTGTAATCCAACATATAAAGAAACTAAGACTACAGAATTAGATATGATCGTTGCTGGAACTAAAGATTCCATCATGATGGTTGAAGGTGGGGCTAAGCAAGTTCCTGAAGCTGAAATTTTAGAAGCTCTTTTTCATGCTCATGGCGAAATGCAGGGCTTGATTGAAATGCAAAATGAGCTTCGTGAAAAAGCTGGAAAAGAAAAAATTGAGTTTACTCCTAAAGAGTTAGATCAAGTTCTATTTGATAAAGTTTCTGAGTACGCGAAACCTAAAATTAAAGAAGCTGTTGCTGTTGCTGAGAAAAAAGCGAGAGGAAAAGCTCTTAAAGCTGTAAAAACAGAATGTAAAGAAGAGTTTATTAAAGAGGGTGATGAAAATGCAGAGAGTGTTGAAGAAGTAGTAAGTGCTGCCTTTGAGAAAACTCAATATGATGTTGTTAGAAACATTGCGTTTGAAGATAAGAAAAGAATTGATGGAAGAGATTTTACAACTGTAAGACCAATTGACATCGAAACTACTTACGTTCCAAGAGCTCATGGTTCTGCGCTTTTTACAAGAGGTGAAACTCAAGCAATTGTTACAGCCACTCTTGGCCTTGATACAGATGCTAAATACTTAGATCCGCTTATTGGTGATGAAGATAAGAAATATTTTATGCTTCATTATAACTTCCCTCCATTCTGTGTTGGTGAAGCAAGAATGATGAGGGGGACTAGTAGGCGTGAAATCGGTCATGGAACGCTTGCTGAAAGAGCATTAGCTTCTGTGCTGCCAAGTAGAAAAGAGCATCCTTATGTATATCGTGTAGTATCTGAAATTACTGAATCAAATGGTTCTAGCTCAATGGCTTCAGTTTGTGGGGGAAGTTTGGCGTTAATGGATGCAGGGGTTCCAATTTCTGCTCCAGTTGCAGGTGTTGCAATGGGTCTCTTAAATAAAGATGACCAGTTTGTAATTTTAACAGATATATTAGGAGATGAAGATCACTTAGGTGATATGGACTTTAAGGTTTGTGGAACTGAAGCTGGTATTACAGCTCTTCAAATGGATATTAAAGTAAAAGGTCTTAGTCAGAAAGTTATGACTGATGCTCTAGCTCAAGCCAAAGATGCAAGGCTTCATATTCTTTCTAAGATGAATGATTGCTTGAAAGAGTCAAGATCTGAGTTTAGTTTGCATGCTCCAAAAATTGTTACTCTTAAAATCAATCCTGATAAAATAAGAGACATAATTGGCCCAGGTGGTAAGATGATCAGATCTATCACGGAAGGCTATAATGTTAAGATGGATGTTGAGCAAGACGGAAATGTCCGAATTGCAGGAAGCGATCCAGATTCATTGAAAGCTGCTTTAAAACTAGTAGAAAGTTTAACTGCCGAAGCTGAAGTTGGCCAAGTTTATACTGGAGTTGTAAAGAGAATTGCTGATTTTGGTGCATTTGTTGAAGTTCTCCCTGGTGTTGATGGCTTATGCCATATCTCTGAACTTTCAGAAGAAAGAGTAAGAGACGTAAGAGATGTAGTCTCTGAAGGTGAAGAGCTTATTGTTAAAGTTATTGAGAAGCAAGATAATGGTAAAATTAGATTGACGCATAAGGGGGCGTTGAGTTAACAGGAATTTTTTTAGTAAACTGAAGTATTTCAAGAAACTCTACATCTCTAGAACTCTGTGTCACTAAGAAAAATATACTTTGTTTCATAGTGACGCAGAGTTCTAGAGATGTGGAGTTTCTTGGGTTTGATTTATTTTAGGATTATGAAAACTACTCTATTTTTAGCTATAACGGCTGATGGTTTTATCGCGAAAAAGGATGATGATGTTACGTGGTCTGACGATCATTGGAAAAACTATTTTGAATATTGCAAAGAAATAGGGAATTTGATGGTTGGAAGAAAAACTTACGACCTTATGTTAGAGGCTAACGAACTCGATCAACTGACTTTAAAAAATCTTGTTATTATCTCGGAGAAAATGAAGATTTCGGATGCTTTATCCGTTTGTGCTACTTCCCCTGAATTAGGACTTGATTATCTAATAGATAAAAATTGCGAAGAAGTAATCATTGGCGGTGGTCAAAAATTAAATAATTATATGTTGAGTAATGACTTAATTGATGAAATTCAACTTGATGTGGAAGCGACATTATATGGCTCAGGTGTTCCTTTGTTTGGACAACTTAAATCAGAAAAAAAATTAAAATTAAAAACTGTAAGAAAATCTGGATTAAATACAGTTAGGCTTCATTATATTGTTGATAAAAGATAACTATAAATAAAAAAACTTTAACTTTTAGCTAAGCAAAATCAGTAATAAAATAATTTAGTTTTTCTACTAATAATAAGCACAGTCTAAATTTATCTTGACTTCATTTTGAAGTCATGCTAAGCTATAGATATGACAGATAAAAAAGAATATAAAATACTGACTGTTAGAAACATCCCAGTAGATGTGTATAGAAGTATTTCAAGCCTTGCAAAAGAAAATAAGCGTAGCATACAAGCTCAAATTTTATTATTGCTAGAAAAAGCAAGCCTATTAACAAAACTTAAGCCTTTAGATACAGCTAGCAAAATTAGAGCTAGTTTAGAAGGACGGAAATTCAAAAATGTTGTTGAAGAAATTCGAGATGAACGAGATAGATGATAAAAGCCGTAGTTGATGCTTCAGCTTTTGTACGTCTTTATATACCTGACGGACCTTTGCCAGAAGGTCTTATAGAAATTATCAAAAAGGCTCTAAAAGTAGAGTCAGTATTGCTAGCTCCTGATTTAATGCTTGCTGAAGCGTCGCAAGTTGTTCTAAAAAAAATTAACAGAGCTGAGCTAGATAAGAGGATAGGTGAAAAAATTATATCTTCAATGCAATCTATTCCTTTTCAATATATTTCTAATTCTATATTACTTAATAAGTCTTTTGCTCTTAGCTTATCTAATGATATTAGTATTTATGATTCTCTATATGTAAGTTTGGCTTTAAAAGCAGAAGCTTTACTTTTTACATGCGATGAGCAAATGAGAAAGATTTATGAAAAGATAAAAGAACGTTAAACCTAGCACCTTCTTCTAAAAAATCATGTCCAAAAACCTACATTGTGGTTGAAATTTATTGATGTTAAAATTGTCTTAACATGAAAATCATCGGCCACCGCGGAGCAAAAGGTCTAGAACCAGAAAATACTTTAAAGAGCGTGCAAAAAGCAATTGATTTAGGTCTATCAATGATTGAGATCGATGTTCATTTTTGTAAAGACGAAGTAGTGGTTATTCATTATAGAACTTTAGACGAAACTACCGATGCGGAAGGTTTTTATTTAGAAAAAACTTATGAAGAGTTAAAGTCAATAGATGCAGGTAATGGCGAGTCTATTCCTACCCTAAAGCAAGTTCTTCAATTGATTGCTGGTCATACTGAAGTAAACATTGAAATAAAAGAAACTCACTCGTTAGAAAAGATAGTTAGAGTTGTAGATGAAGCGCTAAAAAACACAAAGTTAAAAGAAGAAGATATACTGTTCTCGTCTTTTGATCACCAGATTTTAGCAAAAGTTAGAGAGGTTTATCCCGATGTTAGAATTGGAGTTTTGACAAATGGAAAAATATTATTCATAGATCAGGTTGTATCGAAACTTTCTGCCTATTCAGTTAACTCTAAAGTAGACTTTGTAGACAAAGATTGGGTAGAGCAAATACATGCCTCTGGAGCCAAAAGTTTTGTGTATACTGTTAATATAGAAGAAGATTTTAAGCGTTTAAAATCTTATGGGGTGGATGGGATTTTTACGGATTTTCCTGATAAATTTTGCTAAACTAGCCAATATTTTCTTTAGTTCTGACAATATCGATAAAAGTTTTTAGCTCTTTAAGATGTATTTTTAATACGTCTTCTAGAATGGTATAATCTATATATTCGTATCCATGGCTTAGGATATTTCTAAATCCAACCATTTTTATCATTGAATTTTTTAAATTTTCATCTATGTACATTGAATCAAAAAGAACGTCAAAACTTTGACTCATAGTTTCAGGTTTGCCTAGTTTTTTATCTTTTACTAACATTTCAGCTAAATCAATAACAGTTTGTGACGCTAAATAGAGTATTCTCTCAATTGCAGCAAGTTTTTCAGGGTTTTGACGTATTTCTTTAAAGTTAAGAGAGCGGTATGTTTCTAGCCTATTTAAATAAACAGTTCCTTTCTCAACTTTGCTAATTATGTTCTCTCTTCTAACCATTACTCGCTAAACCCATTTCTTAATAACGCAGCTTTATGATCTTCGTACTCGTGTAAGATGCGTCTTTCAAAAGAATCTCTATCTTTATGTCTGTCTAATAAACACTGACCATCAAAAATTATAGCTCTAGCAAGTTCTATGCTTTTGGCATGATTCACTACTACTAAATCAACATCGTCAGTTCCTAGTACAGTACAAAGTTTAGGTTGTAACTCTAGCTTAAGCCAAGTAGCTTTAGATTCTGGAAGTGTATTTTTAGTCACTATTCCAATATCCCAATCTTTAGATGTATCGGCTTTAATGGCGGAATCGATAGAGAAAGCTCTTGAGCCAAATAAGTAGATTATTTCAATTTCATCAAAATCACTCAAGAATTTTACAATATCTTCTTTTTTTCTCACATTGATAGTATAACAAAAAAAGTTCTAAAAAAGGAGACTTAATGTCAAAAAAATACATAATAGCTTTAGATCAAGGAACGACCAGCACTCGCGCAATTCTTTTTAACAATAAAACTGAAATCATTGGAATTTCTCGGAAAACGTTTCAGCAAATATATCCTAAACCTGGCTGGGTTGAACACAATGCAGATGAAATTTGGGAAACTGCTGAATTTGTGATTAGAGATTTGTTAGGGGAAGTTAAAGTAACAGCAAATGAAATTTCTGCAATTGGAATTACCAATCAACGTGAAACAACGATTGTTTGGGATAAGAGAACAGGAAAACCAATTTATAATGCTATTGTTTGGCAAAGCAGGCAAACTGAAGATATATGCAAAGCTTTAAGAACTGAAGAGTATGAAAAGCTAGTAAAGGAAAAAACAGGGCTTGTGATCGATCCATATTTTTCAGCTTCTAAAGTAAAATGGATTCTTGATAATATAGAGGGAGCTCGTCAAAAAGCAGAATCAGGGAATCTTATGTTTGGAACTATTGACACCTGGTTATTGTACAAATTAACTGGGAAACAAGCTCACAAGACAGATTATAGTAACGCTGCACGAACTATGCTTTTTAATATAAATACTCTTATTTGGGATAAAGAGTTGCTAAGTATTTTTGATATTCCAGAAACTATCTTACCAGAAGTTTGTCCCTCTAGTGATATTTATGGAAAGACAAAACTTTTTGGTGAGGAGATTATAATTTCAGGAATTGCAGGAGATCAGCAAGCTGCACTCTTTGGTCAAACTTGCTTTGAAGCAGGTAGCCTTAAAAACACATACGGTACAGGTTGTTTTTTACTTCAAAATACAGGTAAAAAACCTATTTTTTCTAAAAAAGGCTTGCTTACAACGATTGCTTGGGGACTTAATGGAGAAGTCATTTATTGCCTCGAAGGCAGTGTTTTTATGGCAGGTGCAGCTATTGAATGGCTTAAAGAAGGTTTGAAAATATTGCCAGATGTTTCAAAAGCATCTGAAATTGCTTTCTCTCTTAATTCGAACGAAGGAGTTTTTTTAGTCCCAGCTTTCCAAGGTCTTGGTTCCCCATATTGGAGCAGTGAGTCAAGGGCTATGATTTTTGGAATGACTAGAAGTACGACTAATGCTCATATTGTAAGAGCTACTCTTGAATCAATAGCTTTTAGAACAAAAGATATAGTTCAAGTAATGGAGGAAGAGTCAAGCGAAAAAATAACTTATCTAAGAGTTGATGGAGGTGCTACAAAAAATAATTTTTTAATGCAGTTTCAAGCTGATATTTTAGGAATTACTGTAGAGAGTTCTAAGGTTAATGAAACTACAGCTTTAGGTGCTGCAATGTTAGCTGGACTTAAGAGTGGATTTTGGAAAAACTTAAGTGAGTTAAAAAATATTTCTAGAGTAGATAAGGTCTACAACCCAGAGTTAAACGAGGTGTCGCGAGAGAAGATTTATTCTGATTGGAAAAGACTTGTAGCAACTTGTATTGCTAACTATAGTCATGAGTGATAATTATTTTTTAGGAAAAAACTTCTTAGTATTTTTTTTAGCACTACCTTTATTATCTTGATTTAAATTTTTTTCCGAATTCTCAAGAGCCATCACATTCCCTCTATTTCTGTTTTTATCATTTAAATCAAGTTTAAACGGACTAGTATCTTCCTCAGTGTCGTTTTTACTCATTTTACTAGAAGAAGATTTTTTTAAGCTGTCGTCAATATTACTATCTTTACTTACTTTTGCCATCTCTTCAGATAAAATTTGTCTATCAACCCAACTACCAAGTCCAACGCTATCTCTTTCAGCGTTCTCATGTTTAACTAATAAATTTCTTCCTTCCCAAGTATCAGGAATTTCAGCATTGAACCAAAAACATCTACCTTTAGTTATTTTTCCATCTCCCATATCAAACCAAGCAAGTCCCTTTTCAGCAGACATTTCATGTTTTAGCTCTTCTGGGCTAACAATATAATCTTCAGTTTCGCTAATATTTATTGATTGTGATTCTCCTCCCGATGTTCTCGCATTTAAATCTATAGGACCAGCTAGAGAGCTAGTACTAGAACCTGTAGTAATTCCTGAACCGTAAGATTTTTTAACAGTACTTACTTTTCCAAACCATTCAGCCATATCAAATGCGGTTCTGTTATCTCCAACTCGCATCATTACTTTTAAATTAACGTTTGCCATTACTCTTTCATAGAAAGCTTGGCTAAGTCCTAAGCTTTCATCTGTTAATCCGCCAGTTGATTGTGCTCCAAAAAGAAGAGCAAATCGTCCTTTTCTAGCAAGTTCAAAGAGATTGGCCCAAGTGGGTCCAAATGTACTCGATCCTTCATCAATCATTACTAGGTGAGGATCTTCTAAATGAAATTCTCGACTTGAGGTGATTTCTCCAATAGAAACTTCTAAATCTTCCCTAAATAACTTTATCATTCTTTGAGCCGATTCTGCTTCTTCAAGTCTAGGCAACATGAAGTAAATGATTTTTCCTCTCAGCATTGCATCAGTTAAATTTAAATCAGTGTAGTTTGTGCAAAAAACTTCTCCCATAGAGCTGCCAGAAATTGCATGTAGTTCTGAAGCAATTCCTCTTAGGTTGTCTGTGATTTTTTGTGCATCTAGACTTCCTTTGCTTGATCTATAACTTGAAGCTAAATGTCCAAGTTCAACCATTGCATCTTCGGCACCAATTTGCTCAAGCATTGATTTAATATGTGGATATGCAAGGTGGAATGTTGACAAAGAAACTGCAACATCATGAATTGACCAAGATAATCCTAAGCTTTCAAGGGCTCTTACCATTCTATATATTGAGTCCATGGCTAAACGATCATAATGCTTTGTTGTGCTTTTATCAGAAGTGGGTGGGAGTCCCGCTCTAAGTACTTTTCTTGCTTTAACATCAGATCTTTGAGTGGTGTGTACAAAATTATATGCATGAACTGGGTCAAATGGATCTACTACTATTAAATCTTCTAGACGACCTGTTGCTGAAGCCATTAAAATAACCTGCGCAAGTGTAGAAGAGTCTCGCTTTGCATCTATGAATGTGCAACCGCTGGCGCGTCCTCTAGCCATTTGTTGGAAAATTAGAGATTCAAGCCAAAGTGTTTTTCCAACTCCTGTTTTCGCAAACACGCATGCATGACTGCATATGTCTTCCTCATCTAGCCATAAAGGTTCACCTGATTCTAATTCAAAACCAACTAAATATTTATCCAAAACTGTTTTGCCACGTTTTTGAGCGTCCTGAAGTGCTTTTTGAAAACAATCTCTTTTTGGAGGTAAGCCTAAAATTTCTTTACCACCTCTTAAACTTGATTCTTTATTTTTCTCTTTTCTTAGCCAGATTTTTTCTAAGTAACTTTTTGTCAAATTTCCAATAAAAAAAACAGGAATAAGAGCAAAAGCTACGAGAATAATAGGGGGGATTTTGTAGGGAATTGAAGTAAAAGATAAAGCAAACATTACAAGTAGTGAGATAATGACACTGTTTAAAGACTTAGCAATATTTTCATCAATTAATTGATTAGCTTTTTTCGCTCTATAATGCCGCGCCATAGTTGCTCTCCTTATGATAATTTGTTTCTCCTGAACTATCTCCTGCTTTTATTTTTTCTAAGCCTCTTTTAGTAATAGCAATTTGAACATTATTGTTAGTTTGAATGTTTTCATTCCATTTACTCCCTATTGATCTTTCAATTTTTTCTCCTCGAAGTAATGTGTAAGCATTGAAGGAAGTATTATCTATGGTATTAAAAACAAAAAATATTAAACTATTAGGTATGGTTGTGAAGTTGTAACTTCCTCCTAGCCAACCAAAATAATTAAGAACAATTCTGAATAAAGACCAAAGTTTCATATCAAGTTCAGTTAATTCATGAGCTATTTGAATTTTTTGAACAATATTTTTAGAAATAGGCTGTATAGATTCAAAATTCGAGAAATCATTAATTTGGTTAATATTTTTCTCTAAATCTTTCAAATTTTGAATATTGAGTTTATTTTTTACAATTGCAATTATGTCTGTAATTGGAAGAAGGAGTTGTTCATTAGAAGATAATATCCAGTTTTTTGAATATTTCGATCTAATATTTTCATACTGACTTAGAAAGATACTTTGCCATTCTTTATGAATCTTCCATATGTTACCAAAAACTTTAATTTGAAAAATTAAGTTATTGTTGATATTTTTTGGCTTGGTAAACATAAGTTCAGCCCACGCACGAAGTGCAAGCATAGAGTCGCTTGATTCGGTAGGAAATTTAGTTTGTCCGAGAGCTCCAGTTCTTTTTGCGTATATTAGACTTCTTCTCAGTATGGTTCTCTCTTGTGTTGTGAAGTCATGTTTATATTCAGGGATAGAGTGAAGTATTGCCCTCCCAGATATAAAGGGATACAAGCTTACTGAGCTAAATCTTCCTCCAGTAGATTTGAGTGTTAATGCTCTGGATGCATAGCTCGCCAAAACTAATGTTCCAATTACTTTTGTCGAAAGGTTTTTAAGAACTGAAAAGTCATGGCTGTTTAAAACAGAATAAAAATGATTATCAGTTCTAGGTTCTCTAGAAAGTGCGTTAAAGCAGTTTTCTAAAGTGGATTCTGCAATCGTTTTGATATTGTCATTTACTTCAGGAAAAGAAGGATAGTCTTTATAGGCTAGAATGTGCCTAGTTAGCTCCAAATTTGTTTGATTGTTTGCGTTAAAATTTTCGAGAATTTTCCATAATTTTGAGGATTTGGCTTTTTGAGTATTTTCTTTTCTAATGCACACAAGTCCAGGAGTCAGAAAATCTGGTTCTCCTTCAGAATTGAGAATATCTAAACTTAACCTAGCTCCAGAAAAGAAAAATCTATCGTTTCCACTTAATCCTAAAAAATCGTTTCCTGTATGTGGTTTTTTAGAAAAATAAAACCACACAGCACTTAGAATTATTATAGCTAAGCAAATTTTCCAAAGTGCAAGCAAAAGAAAGAATATAGTTGTTATCCCAGAAAAAAAAGTTTCAAGCAGGAAGGAAAAAAAATCAGAAGTAACGTTAAGTTCATCTTTTACTTTTTCGGCTCCAGAACAAATTTTAGTTAAGACCTTAGCTTCTACGTTTAGTCTAATGTTTGATAGAAAATTTACATAATTTTTAGCTAAAAAAACATTTGGTAAGTTATTTGTCCCTGTAGAATGAAAATAGCTTGCTAGTAATAATATTAAAAAAGAGAACATATAAAATGAGGTTTTGAGAGGGTCTCTTTTTTGCTTATTATTTAATAGTTTGCCTTGGACGTCTTCGTACGCATCAGAATTTTTAACCATAGAAAAGCCTTTAATTTATATACCCAATATTAAGAACCTTAAAAAAATTGTCTCTAAATCCTTCCTTATAATCTACTAGCTTTACACCTAAGATTAGAAAAACCTTTTGACAGATTATATCAAATTACTAGCTTTTATTAAAACTACTGAAACTCTTTAATTAGCTTAGAATCAACGATTTTACTTAAAAACTTCCTTACTTTGTTGTTTATCTTCTCTTTATCGCTTTTGCTAAGCTTATGTAGGCCATGTCCTCCTTTTTCAATTATTAGTATTTCACTCTCGTTTTGGTTCTCTTTCAGAAGTTTGTGGAGCCTGGTTGCATCAGTAACTGGTGTATTTGAATCTCTTGCTCCATGAATAGAGAGTATAGGTGGAAGATTTGCTTCTTTGACGTAGTTTAAAGGAGACATTAATTGAGCAAGTTTTTTATGTTTTTCAGAAACGCCACCAATCCAATTAATTGACGATTTTCTAGGGTTTAAGCCAAAGGTTCTTTGTACAACATCAGTTATGGCAAACCGATTAATAACTCCTGCAAGCTTTGGTTTGTATTCACTCCATTCTTTCTTTGTTCCAGTGCAATAATCTTTTTGACACATTGCAACCATTAATCCTAGATGACATCCAGCCGAGTTTCCGGTAGCAATGACTTTATTGGGATCTACTTTATATTTTTGAGCATTCGCTTGAATAAATCTAGCTGCGCAATGTGCATCTTGAACCGCAGCTGGAGCAGTAGCAACTTTGGCTAATCTATAGTTGATATTAAAAACTACAAAGCCTAGTTTAGCAAAATATTCAGATATTTCAGTGAAATTTTTGTGAGACTTATCTCTACCATTCCAACCTCCTCCATGAATTACTAAGATTGCAGGATTTTTTACTTTGCCAGTTTGAGGAGAGTAGAGATCTAATTTAAGATCGTTGTTGTCTGGACTACAGTAAGTTATGTCTTTTTGTACAGTAATTTTGTATTTTTCAGGAAAAGCGGGTAGGCTTATAAAAAGGATTAAAAAAGTTAAAAGTATTTTTTTACATTTCATTTCGAGAGAATATAGCATGAGTTTAAATGAACGACAAAATAATGAATTAAGGGAAATTAAAATAGAAACAGAATATGTTCTTTATCCAGAAGGTTCAGTTCTTTTCTCAATGGGAAACACAAAAGTTCTCTGTAATGTAAGCATTGAAGAAGGAGTGCCTAGATGGATGAAAAATCAAGGTAAAATTGGAGGATGGCTTACGGGAGAATATTCAATGCTTCCTCAAGCTACTCATACGAGAAATAAAAGAGAGACGAAGGGTCTTAAAGGAAGAACTCAAGAAATAAGTAGGTTGTTAGGAAGATCTTTAAGAGCAGGACTAGATCTTACAAAATTGGGAGAGAGAACAATAACAGTTGATTGTGATGTTTTGCAGGCAGATGGAGGAACTAGGACAGCTTCAATAACAGGTGCTTTTTTAGCACTTGAAATCGCTCTTAAAAAATTAAAAGAAAAGAATTTAATTCAGGAAGGGGTTGTTAAAAAGAGAGTTGCTGCTGTTAGTGTTGGAATTTTAAAAGGTAAATGCATTTTAGATTTGAATTACGAACAAGATAGTAGTGCAGATGTTGATTGTAATATAGTGATGACTGAATCTGGAGAGTTAATTGAAATACAAGGTACAGCGGAAGGAGAGACTTTTGGAAAAGATAAACTAATGGAGTTAGTTGCTTTAGGTGAGAAGGGAGTGAATGAATTGTTGGAAATTTGCAAATCCTATATTTAATTTTTATTGGATTGCAGAGTCTCTATGAACTGATAGAGAATGCTACAGTTAAGACAGAAAATAGTTTTTTAAACAAAGTTTTTAGAAAAATCATGAAGCCAAGAGAACGGCTTGCTCTTAATTTTCTCATCTATTAATATATCAAAATAATAAATCTGGAGAAAAAAAATGTTTAAAAAAATCATACTATTAACTATTTTAGTAGCTATTTTAGCTTTTAGCTTCAGTTGTCAAAGAAATTCTCAGTCTAGTAAAAAAACTTCTCAAACTAAGAAGATTGCGAAAAATTCAGTAACTCTAAGTAAAGGTGAGATTGCCTCTCTCAGAGCATTTTTTAAACCACTTCCAGCTTTTATGACAGACGACAATAAGCGACCAAATGAAAAATTGCTTAGCTTGGGTGAAAAACTATATTTTGAAAAAAAGTTATCACTTGCCAATGATATATCGTGCAATAGTTGCCATGGTTTAGATACTTTTGGAGTTGACAATAAACCAACCTCACCTGGTCATAAAAATCAACTAGGAGATAGAAACTCTCCAACTGTTTATAATGCAGCCTTGCATATTGCACAATTTTGGGATGGTAGAGCAAAAGATGTTGAAGCTCAAGCTTTGGGTCCTATTTTGAATCCTGTTGAAATGGCGATGCCTAGTGAAGAAGCAGTGATTGCTAAGTTGAAGGCTGATAGTGTGTATCCTGATTTATTTAAAGCCGCATTCCCAGAGGATGAAGATTCTCTGACCTATGACAATATTGGTAAAGCAATCGGTGCTTTTGAAAGAACTTTAGTAACGCCATCTAGATATGACAAGTTTTTGCAAGGTGACGATACTGCTTTAACGTTTGAAGAACAGGCTGGTCTTTTAACTTTTCAAAAAACTGGATGTGTTGCTTGTCATATGGGTGCTACTCTCGGAGGAACTCAATATCAAAAGTTAGGCTTGGTAAAACCTTATAAAACAAAAGACACAGGAAGATTTAACGAAACTAAAAAAGATGTAGACAAGATGGTTTTTAAAGTGCCATCTCTTAGAAATATTTCTAAAACAGGGCCTTATCTTCATGATGGAAGTATTGAATCTTTAGATGAAATGGTTAAGCTAATGGCAGAGTATCAGCTTGGAAAAGACTTAAGTGATGAGCATACGAAATCAATAGTTGCTTTTCTTAATTCATTAACAGGTGAGTTACCTGAAAAATATAGAAAGTAAAAAAACTAACTTAATTCTAAATTTGCAAGTTCAGATTTGATTTTTTTTATGTCATGTCTTGAACTGGCAGTTGCTATAGCTTCAAGAGATGGATAGAAATGATTATTTGATGGATTGTAAAAGCTTATATTTGATATTCTTTGACCTATTTCAGGTTGAGATTTATCTATTACGTAATAAATAGTAAATTGATGTTTTCCTTCATTCAATATCTCTAATCTTCTTAGCTCTGGACTTTGCGTGTCAATATTAGATTCGTATCTAGTTAAGGTATAACTAACTCTACTTAAATTTAAAAGCGGGAACTCTTTTGTATAATTTTCTGGACTAACTATGTTAAGGTTTGGGTCTTCCAGAAATCTGTTTAGATTGTTAGTTCTACTTTCTTTTTTAGAAGAATTAAAAGGTAAAATTTGTTTTTTTGTTATTTTATCAGCTCTAAGTCCAGGGTAGCAGATTTTTACAAAAAGCTCACTGCTTCGAAAATCTTTAACAAAATTATATGACTTTGGCGGCGTGAAGGTTTCATTTTCCTTAATTGTACTTTCAGATAAAAGTGAATCTTGTGCTTTGCTAGCTGTTCTCATAAAATAATTTTACCTGAAAAATAACCTTTACTCAAAAAAAATGAATAGCCCTACTTATATTAAAACTTTCATTGTAGCCATAACAATACTTAGTTGAAAAAATCGAATAAGCATTCTAGGTTAAACTTCTTTTTTTACAATTTTGTTATAATTAGTATTCTAGATTAAAAACTGATTTTCCATTCTCCGTTAATCTTAGTTAATTGGATATCTCTTTTCTCAGTTTTATCTTCCAAACTAAATGTAACTGGAACTTTAGCTGTATCTCCGTTTTGAGATGACGCTCCAATATCATATTTCATTTTATCTAAATTGCTTACCCAGTGAGTTTTCATATCAATCATCTTGTCTGCATTTTGCATCATCATTGGCTTCATCATTTCCATCATTTGTTTTTGGGAAGGGTCTGCTTTTGCAATCATTCTATTAACTGTTGCTTCAACAGCCTTTTTAGGTTCTTTGAATCCCATTTCCATAAATTTTTTATAATCATCGACTGAGCTAACACCTAAGGCGTCTTTAGCAGAAGGAGGCATGTTTTTATACGAATTATTCCAATCGATTTCTTTCATAAAATAATTAATATCTCCTTTCGAAGTTGTTTCTTTTAAAATGCTATCCAAGTAAGCTTCAGGAGACTCTGACAAGGCATTGTATGAGAAATTAAGAAAAAGACTTACCAATAGTAAAAGCTTTGTGATGTTTTTCATGAATTTTCTCCTAAATTATTTAAACTAATATTGTCGGAAATCTTAAATTTTATCAATGTAGCATGTTTCTCAGGTAAAGAGTAGCTAACTTACTTACAATACAATAAATATAATATGGTATTGGGGTCTTATAGTGAGCTGAAATATCTTGACAGGTTAATAAGACAATGTTCAGATCCAATCTGTTGTTTAATTCAATCTTAAGGAGACTTAATTATTATGAGAAAAATTATATTAACAATTTTTATTGTTTCGTTATGTCCACTTGTAACTTACGCTGATAACGTTGGTAATTGTGGTTGGGGTTCTAAGTTATTTGATGGTCAAAGAGGAATTGCGCCACAAGTTTTAGCTGTTACTACTAATGGAACTTCTGGAAATCAAACTTTTGCTATTTCTTCTGGAACTTCAGGTTGTAGTCAAGATGGCGTTGTAAGTTCTACTTGGAGAACTGCTGCATATATGGATTCTAATATGCACCAACTTGCCAAGGACATTTCTAGAGGTGATGGAGAATCTCTTAATACGTTTGCTTCTCTCTTAAATGTTCAACCTGAACATGTAGTGCTTTTTAATAAGACTCTTAAAGACAATTTTTCTACTATTTTTGAAACTTCTGATGTAGCTTCTGATGTTGTATTAGGAAATATCAAAAATACTCTAGATTCAAATACTCATTTAGCTAGATATTCTGCTAACGTATAGTTTTTGAAACTAAAGCGGCGCAATAAAATCGGCTTCTCTTTGAGAATGTTCCATTTTTTATTGTGCCGTTTTTTATTATGCTGTATTTTTTTTACTTTATTTACTCCCTGCCTTTCTTATTCTCAATCTAGCTTAGAGGAGATTCAAAAAACAGCAATAGAACTTAAGTTGCATAAACACCCTCAGTGGCTTTCCCTTTTGCACTACACAAATACTTGGTTCTATAACACTAAAAGTTTAGCAGATGATGATAAGTTTTTTCTTGCTCAAAATGGTAAATATGATACTAAGGCTGAATTATTAAAAACTCTTGAAGCTTTTTTTGATTTAGCTTCGGTAGATGAAAATCATCCTAGATGTATTTTTACTGCTCGTTATAAATGGTTAGGGGAGAAACTAGGGTTTTCTAATAAGGAGTTTATTGATAAAAATTGTTTGAGGTTTAAAAATTGGTTAGCAGAAATTAATCCAGATAATTTAACTTTAATATTTCCTACATCTTTTCTTAACAATCCTGCTTCTGCTTTTGGGCATACTTTACTGAGGATTAATAAAAAAAATCAAACTAAAAATTCTGAAACTTTAGCATATACAGTTAATTTTTCAGCGAACACAAATGGTGAAGATCCTTTTTCTTATGCTGTTAAGGGGACAATTGGAGGGTATGAAGGTTTTTTTTCGCTTGGTCCTTATTATAAACAAGTTAACAAATATTCTGATATTGAAAGTAGAGATACTTGGGAGTTTGATTTAAGTTTTTCGTATGAAGAAGCTTTATTTTTAGTTTATCATATTTGGGAACTTCGTTCGATTGCGTTTGATTATTACTATTTTGATGAAAACTGCTCTTTTCACTTACTTCCTGTTTTGGATGTTGTAAGACCTGAATTAGGGTTAACTAAGAGTGTTGGGTCTTGGGTTTTGCCCATCGATACAGTGAAGCTTTTTAAAAAGAAAGGTTTGATTCGTTCTTCGAAGTTTCGTCCATCCGTGGCTACTAGGTTTAAAAGTAGAGTAGAGCAATCTTCTAGGAAAGTTCAAGCTGAAGCTTTATCTTTATCAAATAATTTGTCTTTTAAATATGATCTAAGTGAGGTAGAGAGAGCTAAAGCCTTAGAACTTGCATATGATTATTTAAGTTATAAGGGGCGTTTTTCTCAAAAAACCGATAGAAACTTAAACGATAAGCTTTTGGCGCTTTTAAAACTTAGAAGTAAACACGCATTTACTGACTTGTTCGAAAATCCAAAAGTTCCAAATGAATCTCCACTGAAAGCACATAGTGCAAGTAGATTATCTACTGAATTTCTTTTAAACAGTTCTGAGTTAAATTATCAGTTAAGGTTTAGACCTGTTTATCACAGCTTAATAGAATCTAAGAAAGGGCAAACTTTAGGATCTCAAATCAATTTTATGGATTTTACTTTT
>CALJRW010000047.1 GCA_937976335.1 uncultured bacterium
AAAGCAATTGGGTAGTTTATGCTTCAATAAGCACATATACTGCTCGAACATATAAATCTGAATTTATGCTATGCATAAATTTCAAGAAAAAAAAACGGAAAAACCTAATGTCAAGCCTTATATACTCTAGGGAATTGAAAATTTCCTAGAGTCTCCCAGAGGGACAGTAAGATATACCCGTCAAAATTAGGCTAAAGCCGATCAGGCTTTAGACCAAATATGGAAAAACTAAATGACGACGGGTATATTACATCATCACACGCAAAGGGGAGGCTTTCTTTTGTTCTAAACGTTAAGGCATAAGGTTTCTTGGATTGATAGTAGCGGTTTCTTCTCATTTACTTTTAATCGTTTTACTAGTTTTTCTCTTTCATTAACTGTTAGTTGTTTACATCTGTAACTGTATTCGACAATTTCTCTGATTTAGTTCTTCGATTTTTTCAATATTCATTCAAGTCTTTTTAACTCTCTCAATTCTTTCTGCTTTTTCTTGATTCGAGTTAGTGGGGACTAATACTCAGAGGTTGCATTTAGGAGGGCTAAGAAGATCTAGTTGCACTTTTTTATCTATTAAACTTACCTTGCAAATCATTAAAAAGGGTGAACTGTTCACAACCTGACCCCATAGGTAAATGAAATTTGAGATCGTCTGATAATGTAGAATAGCTGGGTCCATGTGTACCTATTATATCAGGCATGATACAAGGATCTGAATTTCCAGCATCTCCTTCGTTTTCATTTAACCAGTAAGGTCTTCCCCAAGGGTCAATTATTTCTTCTCTTGAAATAGTGGCATTGCCAGACAACTCTTTAAATATATTATTAAAAGATAAAAAACTTCTATTATAACATCCATCTGATTCAGAAGCGCTGCCAAGGCAAGCTTGCTTACTCCATGGGTGTCCAGTAATATATCTTAAATTTCTATTTGTTAACTGTTTTACAGAAGTAGATAGAGTTGCTAGGTTTACGATTTCAATCTTTGCAACTGCATATTTTGCTCGGTCTTGATATTCTTGATATTGAGCAATAGCCAAGGTTGCCATTATGCCAACAATGCCTGTTGTCACCAATAGCTCAACCAGCGTAAACCCACTTTCTTTAGAAGAATTCATAACTTATTTATCGACCGTTTTTTTTTTTTTTCTAAATAGGAAAAATTCGCGCTAAATTGCTAAATCCAGTCAAGGAAAAATCTATAAAAAGCGAGAATAATTAGTCACTAGAAATAAACCTTCTAGTGAGTACGCGACTCTAATAACGTTTTAAAATCGAATTTTTAGCGATAAATTTACGTAAAAAGCGATTTTTGCCTTTTTCCACTTTCCACTATTGGTTATTTTCAAACAAAAATTTTAATTGACAATATTACTGCTATACGGTAATATCGTAAAGTGATAATATCATTTAAGCATCAACTAGCTGAGGATCTCTTCTGGGAGCGAGTAACGGGGGCATCTAGGAAATTTCCAAGTGAGTTGAGAAGGGTTGCTCTTAGGAAACTTCAGTACCTAAATGTTGCAACCAAGCTTGAAGATTTAAGGAGCCCTCCTAAAAATAGGTTAGAGCTTCTTAAGGGAGATTTAAAAGGCTTTCATTCCATAAGAATTAACGATAAATGGAGAGTTGTTTTTAGGTGGGATAGGGGAGCGCATGATGTTCAAGTTATGGACTACCATTAAGGAAATAATACTATGAGACCAAAGAATCCAATACATCCAGGAGAAATGTTACTTGAAGAGTTTTTAAAACCTTCAGGTACGTCACAAACTGCTTTTTCTAAAAAGTTAGGTTGGACATTAGCTAAACTAAATGAGCTTATAAAAGGGAAAAGAGGCATTACTGCTGATAGTGCGCTTGATATCGCTTCAGCTACTAAAACTAGCCCTGAACTCTGGATGCAACTTCAAATGTATGTTGAACTTAAAAAGGCTGAAGAAAACAAAAAGCTGGCTTAAAAGCCTTAACAAAAAGTGAGTAAAAAAAAGAAAGTTAGGGGGTACGAATGCAAAGTCGCGTAATGTCAACAACATATCACAATTAGTGTTCACAATTACTTAAGTTATCTAAAAAATCTTCTTTTTCGTGAGATGTTATTATTCCGTGCGGCAAGCTTGATTCAATAGGAGTAGTTTGAAAAAAGTAAGCTAAAGAACCCTTACTATGAAATGAGTATGCACAAAAAGTCGTATCTGTAATTGCAACTGCAATACCTGTAACGTCAGAGGACCATCTAATCGGATATTGAGCAGATATTCCAGGACTGTTATGTGGCTGCTCATCCTCCTCAAATCCTCTATAACGATTACTATCTACATAATGAACTTCTTCAGTAGCAATTATTTGTGTTAAGGCAGAAAGAGCTTTAGTATCATAAGCATATTTCTTATACTCAGAATATTGTGCAACCCCAAGACTAGCTAATATCCCTATAATTGCAACAACAACCAATAACTCTATTAAGGTAAACCCTTTCTCCTGCAAAACTCTCATTTTTAGTATATCGACAGTTTTTTTTCTAAATAGGAGAAATTCACACTAATTTGCTAAATGCTAACCATAACCATTCCCCCGGATAATTTGTATCTCTTAACTTTTTTTATTGTTTATTTTTCGGTGTTTCAGCATGCTTAGAGTCTTAAGATCTTGAAAGTATTTAGGAAAGAAAGTTAGGGGGTACGAATGTCAGAGAATGTCAACTGGCACGAACAATTACTTTTTTCTCTTCTTTGTCAATTGTAAAAATTGCCTTAACCATTCGTCTCCCCTTAACTGGCAAAGAAAATAAAAAGATAAAAAAATGTTTTTAATTAGTTTTGCATTTTAAAAAAGAAAAGAGACATTTATATTTAAAACAAGTTATTTTCTATTAAAGAGTAAATCAGATAAACCTCAAGAATTTTGAATTTGATTCTTTAGAATCGCTTGATATCCTTCTTGCTTGATCAAGAGTTTACTGAATATAATGAAAGAAAAAACTATTTAACTGTAACATCTATGAGCAAACCCTGGTTTAGAAGAAGAAAAGGATTATTCTCAAAAGATCTAGGTTGGGGCTACGCTCCAATAAGTATTGAAGGATATTTAGTATTCTTTGCCTGGTTACTTTTTCTAGCAGGCCTAATTTGGTTCTATAAAGATTCTAAGGAACAATCTGATTTTATTCCATTTTGCTTTACTGTGATTTGTTCAATTGGCGTGGTTGGATTTATTTCTTGGTATAAGTGTGAGAAGTAGGGAAACTCAAAAGACTCTACATCTCTATAACTCTCCTCTACTACTATATAAACCTATCTATTTATCAACAGACCTCTGAAGCTCAATCCGAACATCCTTAAACGCTTTTACAACTTCTTTAGTATGATCAGCATCACGAACCTCTAAAACAACTTCGATTTCTACATTGCCAGGTGTTTTAGAGTAGTGCCTATCATGATATATGGATAAGATATTAGCTTTAGTGGAAGCGATAATGTTAGTAATCGCTTCTAAACTTCCTGATTTATCAGGAACGGAGATTGAGAATTTAAATACTTTTCCTTTGCGCGCTTCATCTCTTTCAATGAGTCTTGCAAGTAGGTTTAAATCTATATTACTTCCCCCCATAAAAAGAAGAGTTTTTCCAAGCTTTTTGGTTTTTGATGAATTCATAAAAGCTAAACCTGCAGCGCATGCTCCTTCTACGAGAATATGTTCATTTCTAAGTAATTCGATTAACGCTTTTGCAATCTCACTTTCAGATACATAAATAATATCATCTACATAATTTTTAATGATTTTTTCATTTAATTTTCCTATCCTCTTAACCGCAATTCCATCAGCAATAGAGGTTGAGTCAAGAATATTTTCTTTATGTCTATAGGTGTTAATGCTAGTCCATTCAGTTCTAACGCCTATTATTTTTATTTTAGGGTTTAGAGATTTTGCAGCAATTGATATTCCTGATATGTATCCACCACCACCAACAGGAACAATTAAAGTATCTAAATTTTTTACTTGTTCTAAAGCTTCCAGTGCTGAAACTCCTTGCCCTGAAACTACATGATAGTTATCAAAAGCATGAACTATAGTTGCTCCAAGATCTTTTGCTAAATTTCTAGCATGTACTTTTGCATCATCAAATATTTTTCCATTTAAAATTATTTTAGCATTATAACTTTCTGTTGCTTTCATTTTAACCAAAGGCGCAGTTTCAGGCATAACAATTGTTGCCTTAAGTCCTAATTTTTGTGAATGATAGGCAACGGATTGAGCATGGTTTCCAGCACTTGCCGCAATAACTTTTTTTTGAGTTTTGTTTAAATGAAGTAAAAAATTTAGAGCTCCTCTTTCTTTAAAACAGCCTGTATGGAATTTATTGTCCCATTTAAAGTAGATATCTTGACCAAATTTTTTACTATAATATAGTGACTTACTGACAGGAGTGCATATTAAATGTGTAGCTAGCTTTTCTTGAGCTAATTTTATATCTTTTAGTGTAGGTAAATCTTTAGACATATATTTATTATGATAGCTTTAGGATATAATTTTCATCCAGTTCTTGCTAGTTTTCCTTTCGTCATTATTACGAGTTTAGTAATTTATGAAATCATAGCAAATTTTTTTAAATTTAGAGAGATAAATAATTTTTCGCTATTTTTATTAGCTTTATTCGTATTTTTCTTAATTGCTTCATTTATTTCAGGTTATCAAGGGTATACTTATGCAAATCAGTCATTTATCGTTCCTGAAGATAAAATTAGCAAGCATCATCTTTATGGTAAACTGCTTTTGTTTTTATGTGTGATTCCTATATCTTTAAAGATTGTTATAGCTAAGAATAAAAATAAAGCTTTGGCTTGTTTGTATTATTCTTCCTTATTTTTAATTTTTTTATTTGTTACTTACACAAGTTATCTTGGATCTCAGTTAGTTTTTAAGTATGGGGCAGGGGTTCAGGTTTTTGATGCTAGTGGTGAAAATTATTAATTCTAAAATAATCTAAGTTAACTCTATTTATCAAATATTATCATATATTTAACGCCTGATTTTACTTTAAGCTGGAGTGTTATTAATCTTAACTATAATTAATTTAGGTGTTTCATAAAAAGACAGAGCAAAACTATTAAGCTGTATGAAAGTACAAAAGAAAGAGTTAGGAGTGTGGCTGTGCATATGAACTTTGAAAAAAAATTATTTTTTCATTATCTAACCTTTAGTTATCTATTTGATATCTTCATAGGTTTCATGGATATTTAAATTTTGCCCAATTTTGTAATGAGTTAATATTATGTCAATCGAAGTCTGTTATTTCGCTATAGCTATTCTTATTTTATTTGCTGCTTTTGATCTAATGGTTGGAGTAAGTAATGATGCTGCCAATTTTTTAAACTCTTCAATTGGTTCTCGAGTTGCTCCGCTTAAGGTTATTCTTATAATAGCAAGTCTTGGAATTATAGTAGGTGTTTGTTTTTCAAGTGGCATGATGGAAGTTGCAAGAAAAGGTATATTTCACCCGCAATTTTTTACTATGCCTGAATTAGTAATGCTTTTTTTAGCAGTAATGTTTACGGACGTACTTCTTCTTGATTTATTTAATACGTATGGCATGCCAACATCAACTACAGTTTCGATTGTTTTCGAACTTTTAGGTGCAGCTGTTGCAATGTCTTTAATTAAGGTAATTGCTGCTGGAGCGAGTCTTTCAACAATAGCGACATATATTAATACAGCTAAAGCTTTAACTATCATTTTTGGAATTTTGATATCAATAGTTGTTGCTTTTGCTTTTGGGGCAATTGTACAGTTTTTTGCCCGCTTAGCTTTTACTTTTGATTATAAGGCAAAGTTAAAAACTTGGGGTGGTATTTGGGGAGGTTTAGCTCTTGCTTCAATTACGCTATTCATACTACTTAAGGGGGCTAAAAGTGCAACTTTTATCTCAGCCGAAGAAGCTAAATGGATTAAAGGGCATTCTTTGGAAATTCTTTTGTCAGTTTTTCTCATAGCAGGACTTTTCTTTCAGATGCTTTGTAGTGTTTTTAATGTGAACGTCCTAAAACCTATTATTCTTATCGGTACATTCGCACTGGCGCTTGCTTTTGCTGCTAATGATTTAGTCAATTTTATAGGCGTTCCTCTTGCCGCTCTAAGTTCTTTTACAGTTGCACTTTCTAGTGTTGATCCTTTGAGCTTAACAATGGATGCACTAGCGGGAAAAGTTAGATCTGATACATATCTTTTAACTATTGCTGGTGGAATTATGGTTATCACTTTATGGTTTTCTAAAAAAGCTCGAACTGTTTCGCAAACTGAAGTAGGGCTTGCTAGGCAAGAGGAAGAAGGAATTGAAAGATTTAATTCTATAGCGCCTGCCAGAATGCTAGTAAGAACTGTTTCTGCTTTTTTTCAAAGTGCAAAATTTATTTTCCCTAGAAGTTTTAGAAAAATAGTTAAGAGGCGTTTTAGTCGAGTAAATAACTATAATGATGACAAGCCATCTTTTGATTTACTAAGAGCTTCGGTGAACTTAATGGTTGCAAGCGCTGTGATTTCTTTTGCGACTTCTCTGAAACTTCCATTGTCGACTACGTATGTGACTTTTATGGTTGCTATGGGGTCTTCGTTTTCTGATCAAGCATGGGGAAGAGATACTGCGGTGTATCGTGTAACAGGGGTTCTTACAGTAATTGGTGGCTGGTTTATGACAGCTTTTCTCGCATTTTCTGTTGCATTTATTTTTGCTTGGATAATTCATACTTTGGAACTTTATGGCATATTGCTTTTACTTGCTTTAGTTGTTTTTTCAGTTTGGAAGACAAATCGAACTCATAAAGTACGTATGAAAGATGCTCAAGATAAGATGATTTTTAACTTAGAGAATATTAAACATGCCCCTAAAGCAATTGAGCACACATATCGGCATACTGCAATGTATCTTCGTGAATTAAGAATTGGTTTTGATTCTGGACTTGAAGCTTTATTTGCAGAGAATCTTGATGAACTTAGAAGCAGAAGAGGATCGGTTAAAAAAATTGAAACTTGGTCTGATATTATTACTGCGAATGTTTATAAAGTCTTTAGATTGCTCGAAGTTAAAGATTTAGCTGCTTATCGAGATTATTCTCAAACAAATAGATGTTTACAAAATATGGCAGAGAGTTATAGAGATGTGTTCTACCGTGCATATAGACATGTTTCAGCTCATCATCGTGGACTCCTAAGTGTTCAAATTTTAGAATTAAGAAAAACTAAAGACTGTTTATGTGATGTTTTGTTAGAAGTTGAAACAACTCTAGATATGAAAACACCAGTGAATTTAAAATCTGTCAGAGGAAAACAAAAAAAATTAAATGACCTAATTGAAGAATTGAATTTAGATCAAATCAAACGTGTTAGAAATCGTTCTTCTAAAACGCGATTGACTATTCTATTTTATGCAATTATTGGTAATTTTAGACGAGTAGCTAGGCAAAATGTTAGATTGCTTGAGATTTATAGTCAGTCTTTAAGTGACAAAGGAGGGGATGTCCCTGTTCTTAAGACAGAGCAAGTTTTGGTGAATTAATAAGAGCTTGTAGTCTGGTACTCTAGCTAGGACTTAAGAAATATTTTTTATTTATCGTTGTCGAACCAATAAAACTGAATTTATGCTATGCATAAATTTCAAGAAAAAAACGGAAAAATCAAATGTAGGGCGTATGCAAATTTGAATGCCTATAAAACTTTTCTTGAATTCTTTGACTTGAAAGAGTATCATATTAACAATGGCTCAATCTCCCATTAGTAAAAAAGACGCTACTCCTGTAGAAGTAGATGCTAATCAAAATGCATCACTAGTAAATACTTTTTTCCCAACGTTTTCAAAGCTTTTTAAAGGACAGTGTAAGGTAAGTTGGAATATGAAAAGTTTATTTGTACTCACGGCATTCTGTTCACTCCCTTCTGCATGGATTTCTTTTTGTTTTGATGCAAAAGATAAGTTTGATTCTTTAATGAATAATCTTGCTTCACAAAGTTCAGCGATCGATGTTTATACATTGACAGGTAATATTGGCTTTCCTGATTTAGATTCTTCTTTGACTGATTACGTGATACCCGTATATCCAAATGTGCTTGAAATAGTGGAAGATCCAATAGTAAGCGATCTACAATTAGAGCAAATTTTTTGGGAATATTTAACCCCTATTGAAACTGTTAATATTACAAATAAGGGAGTAACTGACAAAAGTTTAGAGTATTTTCAAGGTTTAGAAAGTTTAACATCTTTAAGTCTTAGTGCTTCAATTACTGGTACTGGTTTTAGCGATATTGTTAGTCTGCCTATTGAAAGGCTAAGATTAGAAGATAACCCACTTGATGCTTCAACTCTTGAAGAATTGCTAGGATTGCAAAATCTTACAGTCTTATGCGTTCTTAATTCAGGCTTAGATGATGATGATTTAAAATATCTATCAAAGTTCAAAAATTTAGTTTTATTAAATTTATCTGACAATAATATTTCAGGTCTAGGTTTTGTACATTTAGAAGGATTAACAAACTTAAAATCCTTACATTTAGAACAATGTAGTTTAGATATTGACTGTCTAAAAGATTTGCTAGATAAACTTCCCAATATTGAACGCGTATCCATAACATATCCTACATCTTTAACTGATATTGAAAAACTTAATTTGATTTTTGATAGTGTAATAGTTGATAGCGTTTCTAATTATGCTGAATGTAAATGTTTTAAAAATAAGTTAAATGATATTCATTAGAGTTTTTTCATACTTTTGTCTTACTCATTTCTTGGTATTTTCAAAACTTTAGCTCTCTCGCTACGAAATAAACGTGAAAAACTCTATTAACTTAAATATTAAAATTAGAGATAATTCCTAAAAAAAGTATATGATTAACTTTATTATTACTTCCAATTCTTCCCTCAATATATTGGTTCTGATATCCGATATCAAAACTAAGATTCTTACTTACTTTTGTGTTTATTCCAAGGAATAATCTATTTTGATCAAACCCCCGTTGTGGACCACTATCTGCATCATTTAAGTTAAAAAATGCTTCTTCATTTAACGCTAAGGAAAATTTATCTAATGTTTTGATTTTTTTTGTTAATCGAAAAAAGTAGCGTGCTCTTAAAGCTACATTGTCAATTTTCTCTAAAAACCTTTCTTCTAAGCGAAAACGATTATTGAAAGTGAAAGTCTTATACTTATGTGTAGAAAACAATTCTTGATACGAACGATGTTCAATTTTTTTAGGTTCGTAATTAGGAATTATTCCGTAACCTTGATAAAAAATTAGTGAGGGTAAAACTTGATAACCAAATGCTCCTCTTGCAATAAATTGGGTAATGTCTTTGTCTCGATTTTCAGACTCTGCATCAATTGAAAATCTAGGTTGTAAATCGATATATGCACGATAATTTTTATCTATAGAAAATTTATTTAATGACATAAACCAAAAGCTATTTAAATCTTCCGATTCGGCAAATGTAACTTGGGAAAATAATAATAGAAGAGTGGTTGTTAGAATACAGGTTGTTAGAATAGAGGTTGTTAGGGAGGGAATTAAGTAAGTTTTTTTATTCATTTTTATTCTAAGATATGTTTGCAAATGAATTTTAGTTTATGAAAGTTATTTTGTAAATTTGTAATTTTAAGTGAGACTTCCTATTATCTTAGTGAGTTAGGTATTAAATATTGCATATAACTTATGCTTGACTTGACAATATGCTCTCTCTCTCTCTCTCTCTCTCTCTCTCTCTCTCTCTCTCTCTC
>CALJRW010000048.1 GCA_937976335.1 uncultured bacterium
TCTTCTTTATTTTTCATAATTAAAAACCAGCTTTTTTTATATAATTTAACTTTTCTGGTTTTTAAATTACTACTTTTTACCCTCTTCTGCCATCTAGATTATTCTTTTCTTTGCTCTTTTTACTTTCTCAGGGCTGACTAATTAAGGACACTAGGGTATTTTCATATGAATCTGCTAAGTAACTGATTTAATTATCTTTAAAATGCACATTGACAATGTGCACATGCCTATATAAAATGATTATATGACTGAACATGCTGATTATATTATAGATATTGATGTATTAAATAAGGCTTTAAGTTCTAAGGGAATTAAATCATACACAGAGCTTGCGCGAAGCTTAGGACTTCATCGAAATACTATTGGCAAATACGTTGCAGGAGATCCCGCTCTTCCTAATGCTTTAGAGCTTATAATGTCTAAGTTAAGTCTTAGCCCAGGAGAGTTGTTAAAGAAAAATACTTTTCATATTAGTATTCCAGCTGTAAAAATTGCTTCTTTAATAGAAGAGCTTCAATGTGATTCAAGAAATGTTTGCTATATTTTATTCGGATCGAGAGCTAGAGGAAAAAGTAAGCCTTTTTCTGATTATGATATTGGTATTTTCTCAAATGAGAAAATAAACTTTAAGACTTATAGCAAATTACTTAATATTACAGAAACTTGGAATCAAAATAACTTATTAAGCGTAGACTTAACAAACCTAGCAAATGCAGACTTAGAATTTTTAGCAAACATTGTAGGAGATGCTAAGTTTTTAGCAGGTAGTTTTCAACAATGGATTAATTTTATAAAAAAATCTGGAGCCAAAATCGATGAATAAAAAACTACAGGATTCTATAGTTTTATTTGAGCAAGCTTTGGATGATTTTTTTACAAAGAGAACTAATAAATTAAAATTTGCCTCAGCATCAAAGTGTTTTGAAGTTTCTTTTGAATATACATGGAAATATTTTAAAAGAGAAGCTGAAAATGCGGGTATGGAAGTGTATAGTCCTAGAGACTCCATAAAAGCCGCAGCTAAGCTAAAAATCATTGATAATTTAGAACTATGGAATCAATTTCTAAATGCTAGAAATCTATCTGTTCATGATTATCTAGGAATTAATGATGAGGATTTTTTTGAAATTACAAAAAAATTTTTAGAAGAACTTAAAAAAATAGAAATTTAAGTGTTAGTTCTTTCTTTTAAACTTTAAACTTGAGCCAGCCTAATGTTTGACAGACATCAACTCATACCCAGTTTGAAGATTTTATACCCAACAATGGTAAAGCCATTTTTTGCCGAAATAAGCACATATACTGCTCGAACAAATAAATCTGCATTTATGCTATGCATAAATTGCAAGAAAAAAACGGTAAAACCTAATGTCGAGTAGTATATGCGGTTTTATTGGTTCGATTTGGCTAAAGCCAAAGTCTCACTCATCACCAAAAATTTTTAAGTTTTTAGGAAAAACTCAAAATCGGTAACTATATTCCAAATCGAACAACTAAAACTATAAATTAATAAACGCAACTTGTATTCAATACCCCCTACTTCACTCCAAGCGAAGCAAAAACAAAACTATTCATAAACTTAAGTATTCTAGATCGATCGGCCTTTTTACCTTTACTCTTCTTATCATATAAATAGTGTTCAGAATAAAGAATATGTTTATGAACAGAACTTAAGATAGTCTTAGCAAGCTCAAGATGAAATTTATAGTTTGGCTTTATTTCTTTAAGCGTTTTTACAATAATATCTCTTACATTGCAGTAAGTTTTATACAACTGCTTCCCTCCCTCTCCTTTCTCAGGTTTTGTAAGATATACTCTTCCCGATTCAGTAACTATTATTTTATGTAGTAACGATTCATCAATATGAGAAGTATCTGGATCGTCTCTATTAGCTTCAGTTAAAACTTTTAGAATAATTTCAAGCTTTTTCTTTGGATCGTTAATATTTGTTGTTTTAGTAATAATTAAATGCTCTAACCAACTCCAGTACCAAGCTGCAACATACTGCATCAAGTGCTGCTTACTTTTAAAATACCTATAAACTGAAGCCTCAGTAGTATCAATCTCAATTGCAAGTTTTTTAAAAGTAAAAGCATCAAAACCTAGTTTATCTATTAGCTTTATTCCACCTGAAAGAATAGCTCGTCCAAGTTTTGTTTCTTCAGGATCTCTTAAATATAATTTATCACTTATTTGAATTCTTAGTAGTGCTACCATAATGTTAATAAGGTTTCATAGCTAAGTTTTAATTGCAAGCATGAAAGTAGAGCTATGATTCCTACAAGCTCATTAGATTTTTCGCAAGTTAAATAGGCCTGTCGAAAAAAAATTCTGCTACGAAGTCTATTTTTAAGCAGACCTCCGTTAGGAAAAATCTATTTCTTAGTTTTTATAGGTGATTTTAATTGAATATATTCAGTAAGTTAAAAAAACACTTGCATAACTGTAATACATATCATACAATGAATACATGGATAAAACTATAAGAAATTTAGATGAAAATGCATATAGAGCCATAAGAGCCAAAGCAGTTCTTAAAGGAGTCAATGTTGGAGAGCTTGTTTCTAAAGCTATTGAGTTTTTTTTAGCTCAACCTGAATTTGATAAAAAAAATAACTCTTTTCAAGACTTACCTACATTTGATTTTGGTAATAAAAATCAAAATTTAAGCGAAGAAATAGATGATGTTTTATACTCTTAAACCATGATAGTACTCGACACAAGCTTTTTAGTTGCTCTCTTTAACTCACAAGATGTACATCACCAAAAAGCTAAAAAACTACAATCGGAAGCAAAAGATTCTATACTTTTATTAGCTGAATATGTTTTGCTAGAGTTAACTACAGTACTTGCTAGCAGGACTTCGTTAAAAATTAGCGAAAGCGCTACCAACTCACTACTCAATGCTTCTGAAGTTAACTTTATACCCTGCTCAGAGGTTTTTTCAAGCACACTTAAAAAGTTTCATTCTCAAAAAAAATTCAAATTAAGTTTTGTAGATTGTGCTCTAATTGAAATAAAAAATAAGTATGGAGCAGATAAAATATATACGTTTGATGCGAATATAGTAAATACTATTAAAAAGAAGCGTAATCTGTAATCTGTAATCTGTAATCTGATTTTCTATTTATAAAAGACCCAGTCAAGATTAATTTAACTAAACTTGAGAAGAATTTATTAATTTTTAGCTAAACAGTAGTAAAATTACATCGCATCCTCTATAAGCTTTCAGGATTGTTCCAAGTTGAGGCTTTAAGAAAAGTAAATGGCTGCTCCTAGTTCTCTGTTGCCTGTTTCTGATTACCTGTTCCCAGAAAAATTTTTAAAAAACTCTACATCCTATCCACAACCGAAATACCAATCAATTCCAAACCTTTCTTCAAAACTGAAGCTGTTGCATTTAACAAACCGACTCGAGCGTTAGTAAGTTCAACTTTTGACGGATCGTTTACCTTGCATTCACTATAAAATTTACTAAATTTTTTACTTAGCTCGTAAACAAATACACAAATAGGGAGCAATGAATATGAATTAGCAGCTTTTTCAACAACATCATAAAACTCTTGCATATGTAGAATTAATTGTTTTTCGTGGCTATCTTTTAACAAACTCCAATCAGGTTCTACATCAGAAGCCTTTGCTTCTCTTAGAATAGATTGAATTCTTGCGTAAGCGTAAAGCAAGTAAGGGCCAGTATTTCCAGACCTATTAGTCCATTCATCTAGATCAAAAATAATTTTAGAATTATTGTCTTGATTAAGCATCCCGTAACGCATTGTTGCTAAAGATATTTTGTATGCAGTTTCTTCAATTTCATCCGTCGGCCAATCATCTTTGTATTTACTAAGAAATTCCTCATTGATTTTACTAACCAATCTCTCCTTTAGTTCTGAAAAAAGTATGACATTACCTTTCCTACTACTCATTTTGCCATCAGGTCTAACTACTTGTGCAAAATCTACATGCTTGCACTTATCAGCTTGTTTAAATCCCATAAGTTCCAGGCATTTAAATACTTGTTGAAAATGTAATTTTTGGCCAGAATCAACAACATAAAGAGATCTATCAACTCCAAATTCTTCAAATTTCTTTTCAGCTAGAGTTAAATCTCGCGCGGTGTATAGAGATGTTCCATCAGATTTAATTAACAAACAAAAACCTAATCCATCTTCACTTAGATCAACTCCAATAGCTCCATCACTTTTATGAAATACTCCCTTTTCAACAAACTTGTTCACAGCTTTTTTAGAACTTTCTCCAAATTCTGATTCAAAAAAAATCCGATCGAAATTACAATCTAGCCATTTATAAATTTTCTCAAATTCCTCAAGTGACCAATTTTTTGTAGTTTGCCATAAGTCATACAATTCACCTTTTTGATTCTCAACGGCTTGAAGAACCTTACTTAGTTCTGCTTTTCTTTCTTCATGGATCTTAAGAACAGATTCAGAAGATTTATCAATTTTAAATATCTCAGCTACTTCTTCTCCAAGATTTGAATTACTTGGCAAAAGCGCTATTTTATCGTTATCAGACGAAACTTCAATTTCTTTCTCACTACAAACCATCCCCTCGCTTAGAATTCCTTCCTTCTCTACTTCACCAACAGCCTTTCCTTTAACACGCGTTCTTGGAGGAGCATACGCCACAAGTTGACCTACTTTAATGTCTTTTAATGCCGTAACAACTGTTTTTTGTTCCTCTCCTGTAGCAAGCGTTAAAACAAGCCAATCTTGCTTTTTCGAATGCACTACTAATTCTTTAACTTCCGCTGCAATTACTCCTGGATAAGGTGCTTTAGTTAGGAGGCTTAAATCAAGTAGGTCATTTGCTTTGGTATATAGATTTCCTAAAAATTCACCTCTGTTTTTTTCAGGAATTTCACCTTGATATTTCTCGCTTAAATACCATAAACACTTTGCAATATGAGTTCCTTCATCTCCGATATAATTAACAGGAACGACATCAAAACCTTCCCAATCAAACACCCTAGCTAGACTATCCCCCAGAGCTGCACATCTAATATGACCAACATGAAAAGCTTTGTGCGTATTGGGCTGAGAATATTCCACCATTACTTTTTCATTCTTAGACTGCTTTCTTTTTAAATAGTCTCCAGAAATAACTTTTGGAATAAAATCCGTAGCCAAGTGAGAGGAAGAAAGTGAAAAGTTTAAAAAAGGACCTATCGACTTAACTGAATCTAAAATATCGTAAGTTTCTATACTTTCATTAATTTTATTTGCTATTTTTGTACATACATCAACAGGTGATACTTTTAAGTTTTTAGCTAAAATAAAACATGGAAAAGCTAAATCTCCGTGTTTTGAACTTTTTGGTTTTTCAATCAACTCTTCAATGTTTTCATCTGGAGTTTCGTTCCAAATATCAATGAGTGTTTTTGAAATTATATTTGCTAACTGTTTTTTCATTTTTTATCTATATCAAGTAATATAACTTATTAATAAAAGCCTTATTTTTCAAGATCCTTATATCATTTACTGTTCTTTACTTAAAAAGCTTTTCAGAATAGTCTAAAATGCTATGAGATTTTTGCTCACTATTGTTATATTACCGTTTCTTCTAGTTAAAGGAGCTCATTCCGAACCTGAGAACTCAGTCTTAGTCCCTCCAATTTACAGCAAAAAACTCTACAACAGTGATTTCAAATCACTAAAAAGAGACTTACAATGGAGAATTCTAATTCATGGAATAAGAAATGTTGCGCTTCATCCTGAAGTTTGGGGAGTTAGACATAAAGATAGAACAATTAACAGAGCGTTAATTCCAATGCGCCCTTTCTTTTTAAGAGATTCTGAAAAAAATTATTTTAGATTAAGAGAAATTTTTATAAAACTTAAATTCAAAAAAACTTCCGATTATAACGCGCGCGTTGCACCAGAAAGATATACGGGACTTTTAGACATTGGATTCAATCAGGAATTTAACAAGGGTGAACCTGGAAATGTACCTGATAGAGATGAAGGTTATGTTTTTAGAGTTAGCGCATCTCCAGCACTAAAACCAGGCTTTTATTATCGAGTAAGACAAAAATACCTTAAACTTTCAGAAAAAATTGGCAAAGGAATTTTTCTTACCAACAAAGTTTTTTCAATTAAACTAATAGTTAAAAAAAATGAAGCTAAGTTTTATAAAAATGAAAAATTACTGGAAAGCATTACTGGCACAAACTTAGATAAAGGTTTAGTCTCAATTAACACTGACTGGCTCCCTGCCTATATTGAAGAACTAAAAGTCAAAGGCTACAATGTAAAGAATAAAAAAGAATTAGAATACTCTGGTGCGATATATGGGATTTCATAATTATGTTTCTAAGTAGCCCTTTTACAAATAACTATCTTTATCTAGCTCCTATATTTACTATAATTCTTTCATTAATCTTTTATAAAAAATTTAATAAAATCTGCAATTGGAAACTTATTGGCATAACTTGCTTCATTCTTTTTACTTTATGCTTTATAAGCAATAAAAAAATTAAACTTACTTTAAGCGCTATTTCTCTTGTCTTTTTTTTAAGTCTTTTTGTTAAATCTATTTTTCATTCTAAAAAGCTATTTGCTCCTGCAATTTTTTCCTTACTTAGTTTTTTAGGCTTGATTTTTAGCGTCGAGATTGGCCTAAAAACCCTCCCCTCTAAATACTATCAAAAACACATTGCCCTAACTCCCCCACTTGCACCAAGAGATAGGAGTGAAAAAGTTTATAAAACTAATTCTTTTAGAGGAGATAAACCAATTGCAAATCCTGGGAAAGAAAACGTAAGAATTTTTACCTTAGGAGGCTCTAGCACCTACGGCATTCCTTTGTTTTATAAATCTCACACTTATCCTAAAATTTTAGAAAAAATTTTAAATGAAAGAAAACCTAATAATAATTATGAAGTATTAAATGCAGGAATTGCTGGGCACGGAATTACTCAAATTGCACATGCTTTAAAAGAAGTTGTTCTCAAACACAAACCAGATATAGTAACAATCAACGAATGGTTTAACGATTCTTCGTCAATACCTGGATGGTACGGCATTCCAAGTAAATCAGATAGAGAAGCGTACCAAGAAAGATTCATTTTGTGGAAACTTCAAGACTGGACTCCATATAAAATAATTCATAATTCTAAAGTGTTTGCTTTTTCTAGACACTATCTGCTTGATTTTTCTAAAAAACTACTTAAGAAAGAAGAAAAAATAACTAAAACTGATAAAAATCAAATAAACAAACCAAGAGCAAGTGATAAAGAATACATCCAAACCCTAAAAGAACTTACAAAAATTGCAGATGAGAATAACTTTCTTTTAGCTTTAATATATGAACCGCTACATCGCTCAAGGAAGTTTAAGTATTTAGAAAAAAAGAATGCATACTATAAAAGGATTAGTGAACTTCGAGATTCTTTAGATATACCTGTAATTTCACCTATAGAAGAACTTAGAAACAACCATGATGCTTTACTTTTTATGGATTTTATCCACCCAAACGCTGAAGGACAAAGAATTATTGCTGAAAGTATTTATGAACAACTATTTCAAAATCCTATTTCTAAAAAAGCTATTAAATTTTTAAAAAGTAAAAATATCTTACTAAATGAGCCAAAAGTATTTCTTGAAAAATCTTATATTTTTGAAAGAGATAAGATAAATAATAAAACTATTTCATTTTCTGCTAGAGCGCCTTATTCTAAAGTTTCAGCTGCAAAACTTAAGCTAAAAACTAAAAATATTGACTTAGAATCAGACAAAACACTTGGAAAAGATTTTAAAACTTTTAAATTTAAAATACCTGATTTAAAAAATGTAAAACCCTTAGTTGACTTTAAATTAGCAGCAGAATTTAGTGAAAATTCTAGTAGTGCAGAAATTGGCAGCACTGAAAGTAGAATTAGAAGAGAACTTCAAGTAGTAAGCGGTGGAAAAGATTACGGTTGGCAAGTAAGCATTAAAATTGATGGCAACTCAATTGCTGGAAATTGCAGAGGTTATAACGTAGCAGTTTTTGATGGAAAAACTGGAAAAATATTAGCTAACCCTTGTTTTGACACTTTTAAAGAAAAAGCTAATTTTTTAAAGCTTAATAAGTTTCTTCAAACCTCATCACTGAAGCAATTTTATAATCAAAAAAATCCTCCAATTATAGTTCTAGCTGTTAAAACAGATGGCTTTGAAAATATTTCAAATACTTTTTCAGAAACTTTAAAAAGCTTAGGCGGCACAGGAAAAACTCCAAAACGTTTTGAATCCTTTGCATTAATAGGAAGTCCTGGAGCTAAACCTGGAACTGGGATTGAAGAGTTTGGAAAAAAGTTAGTTGAGATTAAAGTTGGAAAGCCTAAGATGTGGAAAGAGAGCTTAATTGAGGTTCGAGATATTTTAGTAACTAGTAATAATAGCTAAGTTTTTTTTCTAAAATTAGTTAAAAATAAAAATTTGATATAAATCTCAGCATACATTAAAATTCAATTCAATAAGTCTATAAATTATGAAAGAAGCAAAAAAACTACTACCTCATATTATCACTCTTCTTTTTATCTTTTTAAGCGCACCATACTTTTTTAAATGCGAAAAAATAATATACGGATTTCCTATGTGGGGAATTTATTCATTAATTATTTCATTGCTCCTCTCCATTTATCTTTCTTTTGCTGTTATAATTTTTTGGGATTTTCTTTCAGATGAGAAAGACGACAAATCAATATAAGTATGTTAAACCAAAAACTTTTTTTCCCGTTACTTATTTTTTTTATTTTCTACTTAACTAGCTTAATTCTTCTAGCTTGTTTGAGTAAACAAAAAAGTAAAGAAAAAACGTTATCTGATTTTTATCTTGGAAATAGAAATTTTGGATTTATTGTTTTATTTTTAACATTTTATGCAACGCAGTATTCTGGTAACTCCATGATAGGCTTTACAGCAAAAGCCTACAGAAGTGGATTTTGGGTCATATGCACAGTTACTTGTATGATTGCCTCTGTTGCAGGAATTTTTCTACTTGCTCCCAGAGCATATTCACTATCTAGAAAATACAATTTTATTACTCCAATTGATTTCCTAAACCACCAATATAAATCCAAGCTACTATCCTTTTCTGCCCTAATTATACTTTTATACGGACTTGCAACTTATATGGTTAGCAACCTAAAAGCTTTAGGTCATTTAATGGAATTTATCTCTCAGGGATATCTATCTTTTGAATCAGGTATTATTTTTATGGCTCTTATTCTTGTTCTGTACGAATCCATAGGAGGATTAAGAAGTGTAGCATATACAGATGTCTTACAAGGTATAATGATACTAATTGGGTGTATCGGAATATGCGTAAGTCTATACTTAACTTTTGGCAGTCTTTCTGATATTGCACCAAGATTACAAGAAATAAACCCTAATCATTACAAAATACCATCACTCGACAAACAATCTTTATGGATTAGCACTATATTACTATGTTTTTTTGGAATCCCCCTTAATCCTCACAGCATACAAAGAATTTACGCATCAAAATCTAAACAAGTATTAAAAAAGAGTATCATTGCAATGTCTTTTATGCCCTTTTTTACTACACTTTTAGTTATAATTCTTGGCCTATATGGACTTTACCTAAGCCCCGATCTTAGCAAAGCTGAAAGTGAAAAAATTACTCTTATAGTTATTGAAAAACTAATTAATAAAAACTTACTAGCAACTTATATATCAGTAGTATTTATTGGTTCTGTACTTGCTGCAATCATGTCAACAATTGACTCTGCTCTATTAAGTTTTTCTTCAATGTTAACCCATGATGCTTATAGACATGTTACAAAAAATCAAACTCAAAAACACTTAACTTATGTTGGCAAGCTACTTTCTTGGATTACTATAAGCATTCTTGTTCTTTTTGCAATCTACAGCCCTGCCTCAATTTGGAGATTGGTTATAATCAAACTCGAAATTATGTGTCAGCTATCTCCCGCTTTTTTTCTTGCAGCACTAAACATAAAAGTACCTAGCAAGAAAATTGTAAAAGGATTAATTGTAGGAATCTTAATAACTTTAGCTATAATTTTTAGAAAGTTTTCAGGCTTTGAAATACCCACAATCTATTCTAATGTGCATGCTGGAATTTGGGGATTATTTTGTAACTGCATTGTTCTTCTGCCTTTTACTAAGATAGTTAGCAGTATTTACTCTAAAGCTTTTCCATCTTCTAATCTAGACTTACCAAGATGAATTCCATTTAAGAAGCTTAATTCAGGTTAAAACTAAAATAAAAAAAGCCAGGCTATAAGCGGGATCCTGTTACAGCTTAGTAAACTAAACTGCGATAATCATTTGTCTTGGCTCTAAATTACTCTAGAGCTCTAGCGACACTACCCGGGAATCATAGCCCAGTAATAGATTTACCGAAGTAAATCATATTACTGGGACGTGCGAGCAACACTAACTCCCCTATTCGGTCTTGCATTAATTGGGGTTTACCAAGCCAGGAGGTTACCCCCCTGCTGGTGAGCTCTTACCTCACCGTCTCACTTTCACCACGCAGATGTTACCATCCCGTTCGGTACCTTCTTCTCTGAAGCACTTTCCCCTGATTTCTCAGAGCTGCCGTTAACAGCCAACCTGCTCTATAATGCCCCGACTTTCCTCTCACGTAAAACGCGAGCGATTATCCGCCTGACTGTTGTTATTCTATCAGAAAACAAGTTTTTATAGCAATTTTACATACTCTGTTATATCGCCCTCTTTGAGAATGTAATCGTAGTGAATTCAATTATTTTACTAGATTTAGAAACTACTACTCCAGACGACAGGTAACCGGTAAACGGCAACAGAAAACAGGGATTTTTTCTACTTATTTGCAGTTTTTGGTTTTTAAATTCTTAACTAGTAGCTTCTTCAGTACTGCCCTCTTCTTTTGGCTCAAGATATAGGAACCTAGTACAACCTCTACAAGAAACAATAGCATCTCCTCTAGAAATCATGACAATCGCTTGAGGCCCTAAATCTAAAAAGCATCCAGTACATGTAGTACCAGACAGAGCAACAACAGGATTTGCAGGATAACGAACTTGAATTCTTTTATAAGACTCTAAACTTTTAGGATCTACTTTGCTAAGAAGTTCCTCTCTCTTTTTAGTTAAACCTTCATCTTCGCTTGAAAGCTCAGTAATTTCAGCTTCTGCTTTAGTTTTGAATTCATTAATTTCAGCACTCTTTGTAGTAAAGCCATCCTCTAACTTTTTTGTCTCAGCTGCTAGAACATCTATCTCTTCAAGCATTGCAATAAGAGTTTCTTCTTGCGCACCTATTTGTTTAGAACTTGCTTCTATTTCTCTTTCGGCAGCTTGCTGCACTTTGTAGTTATTTAAACTTGCTAAAGATTTTCTTCGTTCAATTAGCTTGTGTCTTTCGTCTCTTAAAAATTTCTCTTCTCTTTGATATCGAGTTTTTCTTTCATTGTGTTCAATGGCTTTAGCTTTATAAACATCTTCAAGTTTTTTTAAAGTGACACTTTTGTCTGACAGTTCTTCTTTTAATTTTTTAATCTTAGCATTATCAATTGCTATTTTAGAGTCGACCTCCGACAAAGCTTTTAGTTTTAGAAGTATCTGAATGCTGTCATCTGTCATAATTTTTCTTTATCCTTTACAAGTATTTACTTAATTTTGAGATAAAATTCAAGTGACTTGAAGTATTAATATCGTTTACAGTGAAATTATCCAAATCTGGCTTAAAAATAGAACAAACCCGATGTAACTTCACACAAATCAGCCCTCTTTAACCTATTTGTTAATTTTGCTACTATCTCTTAACCAAAAGGCCCTGTAGCTCAGTTGGTCAGAGCAGTCGGCTCATAACCGATTGGTCGGAGGTTCAAGTCCTCCCGGGGCCACCATTTATTTCAAATGGTTACGTTTCTTCACACTACGTTAACCGTTGTTGATACACACTCACTACACAGTAGTGAAAAAATATCTGCGACACTTTGTGGAGAAATAGAAATGAAAGGAATACAAAAGAGAACTTATAAGAATGGACTTGTTTCATACCAAGCTCAGGTAAGAATCAAAGGAGCTAAGACTATCTCAAAGTCGTTTAGAAGAATAACAGATGCTAAACTATGGAAACAGAAGTTAGAAGCTGACATAAGACGAGATATTTACTTCCCTGAGACTAAAGCTAAAAGAAGGACTCTCTTTGAGTTAATTGAAAAGTACAAGAAAGATACTTTCAAACACAGAAAATCTTTAAGCTCACCTACTCAAACTCTCAACTGGTGGAATAATAAAATTGGAACTATGTACTTGAGTGATGTGACAACTTCTATCATCAGAGAACATTAGAACAAGTTAGCAGAAACGCCCTCTGAAAGAACGGGAAAACTTCTTACAAACAGAACTCTCAACAGCTATTTAGTCGACGCTTAAAAAGACCGAATTAGAGAGAATTTACAAGTATTTTAGAATAGTAATTTTCAAAAAAGTGTAAGATTGAATTTTTTAGTTGAGAGAAAAAAGTCAAATAAAAATCTCTAATCCATTTTTTGAAGT
>CALJRW010000049.1 GCA_937976335.1 uncultured bacterium
GCAAATAGGAGAAACTTATCTGCGAGAAAAATTAATCAACAAGGAATTAGAGACCTTAGCTCAATTATGGATTAAAGGGATTCATATAGATTGGAGTTTATTATATGGAGATCAACTCCCTAATAAGATTAGTTTACCTACCTATCCATTTGCAAGAGAACGTTACTGGCATAACAGTTATTCTAAACAAACTACTCCGTTAAGCAAGGTAGCTAACAAGAATAATAAAGCAAAGAAAAAAGTTTCTATTTGGAATAGTAAACGACTGCAGGATGTTGGAAAAGCAATTGTAAATATGGATGATATTAAGGTTAGTTTCTTAGAAAACGGAACAATAGCAATAGTTAAGATAGAATCAAGACGAACAAAAAATATGTTTGATAAACAATTGGTTATTAATCTTGAGAAGACGTTTTTAGATTTACATAAAAACAAGAAGCTTAAAGTTGTAATTGTTACTGGTTATGACAATATATTTTGCTTAGGAGGCTCACAATCATTACTACAAGATATTGCATCAAAAAACGCTCGTTTTTCAGACATTCCTTTTTTGTATAAAGGCTTTTTAGAGTTTGACATTCCTATAATTAGTGCCATTCAAGGTCATGCATTTGGGGGAGGTTTGTTATTTGGTTTATATGGAGATATTGTATTAATGGCAGAGGAATCTATATATACGGCAAACTTCATGAAGTTTGGGTTTACTCCAGGGATGGGAGCAACATATATTCTTGGAGAAAAGCTAGGAAAACCCCTTGCTACAGAGATGATGTATACAGCCAAGCAATTAAAAGGGAGAGAGCTAAAAAGTAGAGGAGCTTCTGTTATCATCACAAAAGATGTTTTGAAAGAAGCAATATTAATTGCCAAAGATTTATCCGTCAAGCCTAGAAAATCACTTGAGGTATTAAAATCTAGTTTTACAAGTAAACTTCTCCCCATATTAGATCAACATGTGCTTGAAGAAGAGCAAATGCATGAGTTAACATTTCATACCGATGTGGTAAAGTCTAAAATCAATGCCACATTCAATCACAACTCTGTTTCAAATCTAAAATCAAAACAAAGAAATGTTCCTGGTAAATTTTCTAAAAAACTAGATTCAAAAATAAGTTTACTTACTACCCCTGAAGAAAGTAAAAAAAATATCGATCAAAGAGAAGGCTATGAGATTAAGGTTTCATTAGAAAGTATATCTAATAAAGAGGGAAATATTATAAAACTATAAAATTAAAAGACATGAGTATAGAAGTCATTATTATAAAGCTTAAGGAGCTTTTAAGTGAAATATTGAATATTTCTTCAGATCAAATAGATGATGAAGAATCTTTTGTAGATCTAGGGTTAGATTCTATAAGTGGTGTAGAACTGGTACGTTCTGTAAACCAAGCTTTTGGTTGTAATCTTGAAGTTATAGTGCTATATGATTACTATACTGTAGATCAATTATCTGAATTCATATTAAAAAATTCTGATCAATCTTTAGAAAATCATATAAGTAATTCACCTGAAATTTTGGGTTCTACTTCTGAAGAAACTACCATTAATAATAATCAAGACAAACATTCCTCTAGATTAAACATAACTAATAATGACAAATTAGCAAGTAAAAATGGTGTAAATATGGTTGATACCTTAGCTGAATTAGATGCAAAATTGAATTCTGATGAAATTTCAGAACCTTCAAAACCTCAGTTAAACCAATATCCACAACAAGAAGATGATATTGCTATAATAGGAATGAGTGGGAGATTTCCTGAAGCTTCAAATACCTCTGAATTCTGGAAAAATTTAAAGGCTGGGAAAAATAGTATCTCTGACGTGTCAGAAAGAAAATGGTCAATAAATGAGATTTTTAATGAAGATCGAAAAATTGGAGGCAAAAGCTATTCAAAATGGATAGGTTCTCTAGATGATGATGACAAATTTGACCCTAAGTTTTTTAATATTTCTCCTAGAGAAGCAGAACGTATGGAACCTCAACAGCGTGTGTTTTTAGAAGAGTGTTGGAAAGCTATTGAAGATTCTGGATATAACGGGAAATCATTGTCAGACGGTAAATGCGGGGTTTTTGTGGGAGCTGGAGAAAATGATTACATGTTCCATAGTACAGAAATAGAAAATATTGATGCTTATACTTTTATGGGGAATTCTCCCTCAATATTAGCTGGTAGAATATCGTATTATTTAGATTTAAAAGGTCCTGCAATTTCGATAGATACAGCTTGTTCAAGTAGTTTAGTCGCAATTCATGAAGCTTGTAAAAGTATTAGGCTTAATGAGTGCGATACAGCCCTATCTGGAGGGGTTTATATCATGACTTCAGAACGTATCCATATTGCTACAAGTAAGTCAGGAATGTTAAGCAAGGATGGACAGTGTTATACTTTTGATAATAAAGCAAATGGTTTTGTTCCAGGAGAGGCTGTGGGCGTAGTAGTATTAAAACGCTTAAGTAAGGCAAAAGAAGATGGAGATCGAATTTATGGTGTTATAAAGGGTAGTGGAATAAACCAAGATGGAAAAACCAACGGAATTACTGCTCCAAGCGCAACATCACAAGCTTCTTTGCAAGTAGAAGTGTATGAAAGATTTAATATTGACCCAGCAACAATAAGTTATGTAGAAGCACATGGTACAGGGACTAAATTGGGAGACCCTATTGAAATAAAAGCATTGAAAGAATCTTTTGGCAGTTACACTAGTAATGAAAACTT